>NZ_JBLYZJ010000002.1:0-287407 GCF_048551375.1 Moraxella sp. TY6
TCTCTATTCATTTGTCGGCTCTTAGTGACTTGCTTTTTTTTATAATACCTTGTTTTTATTGAAGTGCGTAACTTCAGTTATTCATATTGTAACGGTGTCACAATAGTTTTTTCTATAGAAATCAATTGTTTGTTCAAAAATCAACCAAATTGTTTATCTATTGACCACTATTGTTTGCCATGATTTAATTCTACATGAAAACTAAAAAAGCTGTGGAAGGGATTTGTAAGAATCTAGTGGCTTTATGTAATAAAAATAACAAAAAGACCAATCTTTAATTGGTCTGTTGGCATAAAAACTGAATAAAACAAATGATTTAGCTGATTTGTTTACATAGTTTATGTATTTTAACTCTGCACACGACAAAAAATCATCCCCAAGCTACCTTTAGTGGTTTAGGGGTTAAAAAACTGACCAACTGTCGAAACACAGCAGTATCGTTCGTATAAAAAACCAAACGTAAGCCCTCAATTAACAAATCCAACCCAAGTCCAAACAAACTAGCTTGAGGGCGACCATTTGACTTTATCTTACGTTTTAACGGCTTATCCTTATCTTTATGCACACCGATATGATAAGCCCAACAAAATGCCAAAGCATTGACAGCGACTAACCTACTCACCCTCTCCAAATGGGTTAAATGCGTATCTTCAAGATTAAAGCCACGACCTTTTAAACAAGCAAATAAAGTCTCAATCTCCCAACGTTTCGCATACTGGCTCATCGCATCAAGTGTGTCTAACTGATTTGTTGCCACAATCACTAATCCATGCTCTTTATCACGTTTAGCGAACACCCTTACAAGACAACCATCAACGGTTAATATACGCCCATGTCGGTAAGTTTCTTTGCTTGTAACATGGCGAAATAGGGTTTTGATTTGTACCTGTTTGCCATGATGATTGCTGACTTTGCTACTTTTCTTAATGCGTATGACAAAGGGAATGTTATTGTCATTAAGCCAGTTAAACCATGTTGTTCCAACAAATTCTCTGTCAGCAAGGATGCTGTTAATATTATCTTTGCCAAATCGGCTGATAAAGCGTTGTATGATGTCTTTTCGTTCTAATTGACTTGTGTTACCTCGTTTGTCTAGCATTTCCCAGTATAGTGGTATAGCAATACCTCGATAGACTACCCCTAGCATGAATATGTTGATATTCGCTTTGCCCCATTTCCAGTTGGTACGGTCAATGGTTAGGGTGACTTTGCCAAGCTTAAATAGTCGGTATATCATCACGGCTAGTTGGTCGTAGTCAATTGAAGCTTCAGCGATGAATCGCTGTAGCCTGCGATAGTGACTGTCTGTCTTGCCTGCTTTAGGTATGTGCCTTGCTATTTTTTTTTAGATTACTGTTTTGGGCGGTAATCAATGCAATTATCATTAAACTTAAACAGGCAATTCTTGCCTTGTTCATGTTTAGGTTTTGGGTTAAAATTTCGTTAAGTCTGTTAAGCTTTGGCATGGTCTAATTCGTCAGAAAAATTACTATTATGCCATTGTCTTAGCAGACTTTTTTGTTTTTTTGTCGTGTGCTGAGGTATTTTAATTAATAAATCGGCTCGATATCGACATGCTCAAAATTGGATTTTGGAAAGTCGATTCGTAGTTTGACAGGCTTGATTTGCCCCCCAACCAAATAGGCACTATCGGTTTCGGTATACTCTCTGGGTGACAATAACAGTTGAGCTTGGGTGGTGGTTGCTGACCGCAAGGTGATTTTTAGATTGGGGTAAACCAATTGACGTTGAGCGGTGTTTTCTAGGGTAAAAATCACATCGGTTTTTTTGCTGTCTTGCTTGCTTGGGGTGACGGTCAGAGTTTTGATATTGAGTAAACTGGTATCTGCCATCGGTAGGTTGCAGTCAATCGGAGATAACTCACAAACACTGGTTAAGGTGTTGAGGGTTTGGGGTTTGGTCACCAATTGATTGACATTAAAAATCGCATACTGAGCGACCAATAATAACCCTAATAATAAGCTACCAATCGCCCAAATCAATGTCATGCCAATAGAGGTGGTTTTGATGCCTTTTTGTGATGAGGCTTGATTTTGGAAGCGTTGTTCCACTTTTTGTAAATATTTATCCTCATGTGCAGGGGCTTCAAAATCCACGCCCACCCCTAATTCATCCAATAGACTGGATACGTTATTACTTTCACGGCTTATGGTACTGAGCTTGCTGTTAGGAATGACTTCCTTTACTTCTTCATTGCGATTTTCGGCTTCCAATAATTCATTGACCCACGAGTCATCATGGTCACTGTCTGCATTTTTGTTATTAGTAAAAGTTGGCAATTTTTTGCTAGGCAAATCATCAAAGTTTTCGATAATTTCCAAATCAGCCGAGGCGTTCGCATTTTTTTTGCCACGGCGACTGGAACTAAAGGTATGTACTTTGGGCGTGGGGTCATTGATAGGATTGCCTGATTCATCCAAACCCGAATCATCATCAAACAATAAATCAGTGTGAAAGCTGTTGTCTTTGGCAGGAGCTTGAACAGGGGGGTGGGCGGTTGGGCTAGTTGGAACGACTGGCGAGCCAATGAGATTCTCAACGGCAGAAAATATTTTATGGCAATTATTGCAACGAGCAAAGCCACTTTTTAGGGACAATTGCTCATTGGTAATATTAAAAATATGTTGGCAACTTGGACATTGAGTTTGGTGCATATCAGCAGTCCTATACAATATTGTTATTAATAATGCCTATAAATTTCAATTTAAGGAATTGAACAAATTTAAGTTATAATCTAATTTTCCGTGAGTTATGTTTTGCTAACCCACGCTAAGAGATTGAAGGTTACAAGATAATTTTGTTTTGGTACTTTAACATTATTTTTATTAGCATTTAAACGATAAATGCTAAAAAAGTCAACAAGTTTTATTAAATTGTGGGTTTACGAAAACCTGACAGCCTGTGCCAATGTTTGTCTTCTTGACTGCTAAAAGTGAAATTGCTGTCCATCTCAAAATACGGCTGATAGGCAGATTTGACCGCTTCGACTTGGTTTTCGATTAAGCCTGCCAATACAACTTTGCCAGTAGGTTTTAGTAAGGTGGCAAAATAGGGAGCAAGGCTCATCAGTGGCTTGGCAAGAATATTAGCGGTAATCATGTCGGCTGGCAAGATTTGCGGATTGTTTTTACAAAATTCGTCAAATTCTTGTGGTAAAAATGCTTGTAAAAGGTCAGCGACTTGGTTGCGTTCGGCATTTTGATTGGTGGCAAGTACCGCTTGGGGGTCGATATCCACGGCATATACATGTTTTGCTCCCAATAGTAGCCCTGCAATGCCCAAAATTCCTGAGCCACAGCCATAGTCAATAATGGTTTTATCCGTCAAATCCTGCTCAGTCAACCAGTCAAGACAGAGGCGTGTGGTGGCATGGTAGCCTGTACCAAATGCCAACCCCGGATCCATCATAATGTTGGTGGCAGAAGGGTTGGGTGGGGTTAGCCATTTTGGCACAATCCACAAACCGTTGGCACATTCGATGGGGTGGTAGTTTTTCATCCACTCACGTTCCCAGTCCTTGTCATCGACTTTGGTCAGCCATACTCGGCTAGCCACGACTTGTTGGGCGATTTCTTGGCTCAAGTCTTCCAAATTGGTACTGGTATCAAATAATCCTGTGATAATCACCTCATCCCACAGCGGTGATTCGCCCGGTAATGGCTCAAATAAGGGTTGGTCGCCTGCATCATCAAGGCTAATGCTTAACGCATCGGCTTCTAACATGAGGGTTTCGGTCATTTCGGCTTGTGATTTTTCACATTGTAAATGGAGCTGTTGCCAAGGCATGGTGTGTTTCCTTAAAACGAAAAATGGTGAAAATAACAAAATTTATCTAAGTTCTTGATTGGTTTTATCCAACCACTCATTGGAGCGTGTTTCTGGGTTAAGTGGTTGACTGCCCTCTGTGTTGGTCGTGGCTGGGGATTGGCTGTCAACATATGGCTGATTGGTAATGCTATTGAGGCGTTGCTGTTGGCTATCGCTAAGTTCGCTATTGGTTTGGGCTTGTTGGGCGGCAAAGCGAGCTTCTTGTTCACGTTGATAAATCGCCACCGCACAAGGACTGCTTTCTTGAGGCATCTGCTCGGTGTTGACTGGGGCGTAGATGGCGTTGGGGCAAGCTTCATTGGATAATGCCCCTGTGCCTTGTTCTAGCCATAGCCATTCGATGGTATCGGTGGGGGCGAGATTGACAGGTTTAAGGTTAAGGCGTTGCATAAAGTTAATCCACATCGGCAATGCCCCATTACCACCACTCAAGCCTGTGGGTCGATTATCATCTAATCCGACCCATACCACGCTCACATAGTTACCACTGTAGCCTGCAAACCACGCATCACGATAGTCATTGGTCGTGCCTGTTTTACCTGCCAAATTCAAGTCAGCCCCTAGCACCAACGCAGGTTTGGCAGTACCGTCTTTAATGACTTGTTGCATGGCAAAGTTGGTCAAATAACTTGCCGTTGGGTTAGTGGCTTGACGGTTGGTGATGGTTGTGCCTTGTACGGTGCGTCCTTGACTGTCGATAATGCCACGAATGGTATGAATATCATGTTTGTAGCCACCACTGGCTAACACTTGATACACGCCCAGCATATCCATTGGTGATAGATTCACCGCACCCAGTAAGGTCGCAGGGTAGTTGGGTAGCTTGGCATCAATGCCCATGCGATTGAGTTGGGTGATGATATTAGGCACACCCACTTCAACGCCCACACGCACGGCTGGTTGGTTGTAAGAGTTGGCTAATGCCGATAATAACGGCACACTACCATGACTGCCACCGCCATAATTGGTGGGTGTCCATGTTTCGCCATTCATCAATGTGACCGAAATAGGGCTGTCGTCCACGGCACTGGCAAGGTTATATTTGCCCTGCTCAAAGGCTGTGAGATAAATAATCGGCTTGAGCAATGACCCTACTTGGCGTTTGGCATCCACCGCACGGTTAAAGCCTGTAAATGCCGAACTACTGCCCACCACTGCCAATAGCTCGCCTGTGGTTGGATTGGCACTGACCAAAGATGCTTGTAATTCTGCTAGCAATTTTGGATTGGATTTTCTTAGTTTATCAAGGCTTTGGCTCACGGCATTATTGGCAGCAATCTGAATATTGGGGTCAAAACTGGTAAAAACACGCAAACCTTCATTTTTAAGGTCTTCTTCTTGATAAACTTTAGTCAGCTCACGTTTTACCACGTCCAAATAATCAGGGAAGCGACTTTTGCCAATGGTCGGGTTTTTGGTGACATCGAGTGGGGCTTTGATGGCTTCATCGTAGGCTTGTTGGTCAATTTTCCCCATAACGAGCATGTTATTTAGCACCACATTACGGCGTTCAATCGCTTGCTCTGGGTAGCGTAACGGATTGTATTGGGTTGGGCCTTTGGCAAGCCCTACCAACATCGCTATTTGGTCAAGGCGTAGCTCATTGATGGGGCGGTTATAATAAAACTGAGATGCCAAACCAACGCCATTAATTGAGTGATTGCCATTTTGCCCCAAATTAATTTCGTTCAGATAGGTTTGTAAAATATCATTTTTGCCATAGTGCATCTCGAGCAATACTGCCATGATGGCTTCATTGGCTTTACGTTTAAAGGTTCGGTCTGAGCTAAGATAAAAGTTTTTCACCAATTGTTGGGTAATGGTCGAACCGCCTTGACGTGTACCCCCTGTCAAATTGCTATAAATCGCACGTCCGATGCCTCGAAGCGAAATGCCATGATGCTCATAAAAAGTACGGTCTTCAGTGGCAATCAAAGCATCAATCAACGGTTGAGGAATTTGCTCAATGTCTAAAACAATGCGGTCTTCATTATTATCTGGGTAGATGCCCCCAATCAAAATCGGCTCAAGGCGAGCCACACCTGAGCCATTGGGCTGAGTGCTTTGGATTTTTTCGATTTGGTTATTTTTTAGGGTAATTTTAAGAACTTGATTCGGTTCAATATTGGTATTAGAAAAACTAAATTCACGAGTGTGAATGGTATATTCATTGCCTTTTTTGATAAATGTCCCTGCAGTTTGGAAATCTTTGGCAGGGCGATAGGTCAATAAATTCAACCAGTTATCCAATTCGTTGGGGGATAAATTTGCCCCTTGATAAAGTTGTAACGGTTGAGAATAAATTTTTGCAGGGATATTCCAGCGTTTGCCTTCAAATTTTTGGGTGATTACACGGTCTTGCTTCACCACGTATAACGCAAGCAAAATCAACGCCACCAATAGCACTACCACCACGATAAAACTTAGCACAAAACCGCCCCATGCAGGGTATGATGGGGTGGTTTTGGTGGTTGTTAATCGGCGGTTAGTGGGTTGTGAGTTCATGCTGGCACTGTCGTAACAATCAAAAAATGGCTTCTATAATGACGTAAAATGATAAAAAATTCAATGAAGATTTTTGTGAGGGTAGGGGCTGATTGCATAAACCCAATGTTTAAAATTTTAAACAGGGCGTAAGCATTACGCCTCTACAAAACTATGTTATTTGCCTGTAAAATCATGCGGTAATTGATAATACCCACAGCAAAAATTCGCATTTTCGATTACAATAACACGTTAGTTTGCAGTAAATTAAAAATCCCGCCTGTTTAATAATAGCCTCTGTAGGGGCGTATTGCATACGCCCAATGAGTGAAAAGAGGGATTTTGGATTTATTGCTTTATTATATTAGACCTCTTTTCAAACTATAAGATTTAATAAAAATCTTCTATTTAACCCCACCCCAGCCCTCCCCTTGTCAGGGGAGGGGGCAGTTCTCCCCCTGTTAAGGGGGAGTTAGAGGGGGTATTGAAAGAGGTCTATTGATAAAATTCCCCCACCAAGAGCCGTCTGTGTCTATGAGCGAAGCCAAAACCACCACTTACCAAAATACCGAACTGGTGCTACCCCCCGAGGGGCATTGTTTTCACTGTGGTGACCCCTTGCCGAATAAGCCGTTTTTTAGTCTAATTTTGGGCGAAAACCGCCCCATGTGCTGTATGGGCTGTCAGTTGGCTTCACAAAGTATCGTGGAGGCAGGGCTTGAGCAATACTACCTTGACCGCAGTGAAATCAACCGTACTGCCAGTTTGCCAGATGAGTTGTATCAACTGCAAGCCTATGACCATGATGAAGTTAAGTCGCAATTTGTCTATGAGCAGGCAGGGCAGAGCGTTGCCGAACTGTCAGTGAGCAATCTTCGCTGTGCCGCCTGTAGTTGGCTTATCGAAACTCGCTTGGCAAGCCTTGACGGCATGGGGCAATGCCAAGTCAACCTCACCAATCAACGGATGCGTGTGGTGTGGAACGAAGATAAACTGCCGATTAGCCAAATTCTCGCCAATGTACAAGCCATCGGCTACGATGCCAAACCGTATCGCCAAGATACCCATGAGGCGATGTTGGCTCGTGATAATCGCAGAATGCTGTTTCAGTTGGGCATTTCGGCATTGGGGGCGATGCAGGCGATGATGTTTGCAGTGGCGTTGTATTTTGGGGCTTATACAGGCATTAGCGACAATGACCGTCAGTTTTTACGCTGGGTATCGCTGTTTGTCAGTATTCCTGTATTTTTGGTGGCGGGTTTGCCGTTTTTTCAGTCGGCTTGGTCGGCGATGAAAGCCAAACAAGTCAATATGGATGTGCCAATTAGCATTGCGATTGTCATTACCTTTTTTGCCAGTCTATATGCCACTTTGACCCACACAGGCGAAACTTACTATGACTCGGTAAGTATGCTGATATTTTTCTTATTGGCAGGTAAATATGTCGAGCATAATGCCCGTATGAAAGCGTCCAATCTTGCCAATGATTTGGTGGTGGTTGAGCCGATTTTGGTGGCAAAATTGGGGCATGAAGCCATTTTGACAGGTGATGACTTAACCCAATTTTCTCAGTATTATCAAAACCTTGCTAACGATAATTTAATAACTAACGCATTAACCGAAGCAACGGTTAAACAACAACCCATCGAAGAAAGTTTGGTCACTGCCCAATCCATCAAGGTGGGTGATATCGTTCGCATTGACGCAGGAAGCAGTGTGATTAGCGATGGGATTTTGTTGTCAAATACCGCTACCGTGTCACAAAGCCTGTTGACAGGGGAAAGCGATTTGATTGTCAAACAACTGGGCGATAATATCGTGGGCGGTAGTCAAAACGACAGTCAGCCGTTTATCATGCAGGTCACGACCTTGCCCAAAGATAGCCAAATGGGTGTGATAGACCGATTGGTGAATCGCTCGCTGAGTGAAAAGCCCCAAATCGCCCTCAAAGCCGATAAACTGGCACGTTGGTTTGTCGCACGGGTGTTGCTCATTGCCAGTGCGGTGTTTATCGCTTGGTATTTTATCAATCCCTCTCATGCGATGTGGGCAACGGTGGCGGTACTGGTGGCGACTTGCCCTTGTGCGTTGTCACTTGCCACCCCAATCGCCTTGACCGTGGCGACCAATCGTTTGGCAACTTTGGGATTTTTGGCGACACGAGGGCATACCATCACCACCTTGGCGGAAGTCACGCACATTGCTTTTGACAAAACAGGTACATTGACTTATGGACAGCCCAATTTACTGGCGATTGAAGCCCTAACGCAAAACGCTGATACCGATAATCTATTGGCAATCGCAGGGGCGTTAGAAGTTGGTAGTCGTCATCCCATCGCTCATGCCTTGCTCACGGCAACTCGCCAAATTCACCTACCCACCACCCAACAACTGAGCCATATCGCAGGCGGTGGGCTACAAGCCATGATTGATGGAAAAACCTACCGTTTGGGGCATTATGGTTTTGCAGTGGGGGAAGATACAGCCGAAGCCAATCAAATAGCAGAGCAAAATCAACAATTGCCCAATTTAGCCAAATACCAAGCCAGCACCAGTGTGACGCTAAGTGTTAAAACCGATGGTGAACATTGGCAAGTTTTAGCCCATTTTTATTTCCATGATAAAATCCGTGATGAAGCCGTCAGCATGATAGCCAGCCTAAAACAGCAAGGCGTACAAGTGCTAATGCTAACAGGCGACCCTAGCGAACAAGCCTATCATGTCGCCCAACAACTCGGTATTACCAATGTGTATAAAGGCTTGACCCCCAACCAAAAAGTCGAACACCTACAAGCCCTGCAGCAACAAGGGCATATCGTGCAGATGGTCGGTGATGGGGTCAATGACGCACCTGTGCTAGCAGGAGCAAATATCTCGACAGCGATGGCAGGGGCGGCGGACTTGGCACAGGTATCGAGTGACTCGCTGATTTTAAATGGGCAAATTCAAGCGGTTGCTAAGGCTCACCAAGTCGCTGTTAAAACCGATAAAATTATTGCCCAAAATTTCCGTTGGGCGTTGGTGTATAACTTTATCGTGTTGATTCCTGCCAGTTTGGGCTATGTGCCACCGTGGTTGGCGGCGATTGGGATGTCATTAAGTTCATTGTTTGTGGTGATGAATGCGTTACGGTTAAAACGAGCGTAAATTCTTAACAATAGATATGCAATGACGTAATAGGGGCGTATTGAATACCGCCCTTTTTTTAAGGATGCGTATGACGCACTTTATCCTAAATCTGCCGTTTAATAGCGATAATTATGAATCACAGGCATATTGGGCGTAAAGTCCACATAATAATGATAAGTTTGGTCTTTATCATTGATAATACCATTGCCATCGCTATCCGCTTGGGTGATAAAATAAAAACGTTGCAAGGCTTCTACCCACTCCGTGTTAGTCAAAAATTGTTCGGCAGGGTGTAGCCGTGTGATGCCTTGCCCAAAATTATCACTCATATACAGAGCCATTTTTTCTTGAGCGTTCTTTTCTGAACTACTGGATTTTCCTGCCTCATTGACCTCATAGATGACTCGAGGTAATGCCAAATATTTTACCCCATCCACTTCTAGCATTTTGGTGGTGAATTTTTGATTGACTGAGGTAGGCTTGGTTGGTTGCGTGGGTTGTGGTGTCGAGGCAGGCGTGCTTGCCGTTTGAGCAGAGCTTTGAGCGGTCTGTTGGGTTGGGGCAGGCGTGTTTTTTGGGGTATAAGATTTATTGGTGTCAAAATAGCGATTGTCTTCAGCAATATAGGGGAAAAATACACGGTGGATTTTATAGGTATTTTGCCCAAAAAGCCGTTGGGTTTTGGCATTGGTAATATTTTCAAACACCAAATTATCAATATCGGTTTGAAAGTCAAATAAGCCTATCTTGTTAAAATAAGCGGAGATAATGTCATTGCGATAGTTTGTATCAGATTTGTCCGTGCTGTCACTGGTGGATTTGAGAGCGATGATACCTTTGCTGTCTTGTAATAGCGTGATGATGGGATGGAGCAAAGCAGGCGTTCCTTCGACATACACAGGCACGCCCAATTGCTGAATTTCAATCGGTGGTGGTGGCAAGGTGGCAGGCGTTTCTGCGACAATCACCGTTGCCCCTGTGGTGCTAGCGGTTGGTACTTCACTGACCACAGTGCTTGCGGTTTTGGGTTTGGGTGGTGTAGGGGCTTCAGTGGTGGCATCGGGCGATTTTTGGCAAGCCGTTAGCACCAAAGTGGCAGACAATAAGACGTATTTGATGGCAGACATATTTCGCCCTTTATTTTTGGGGTTTTGGAGTAGAAAAAAACTACAGGCTATCATACTGCAAATGTTGTGAAATTAACAAGATATCCAAACCAAAACTGACACAAAAAAGCCATGATTAGACTGGCTAAACATGGCTTTTTGATAAAAATGAAGGGGCTAAAGACCAGTGTTAAAAAGACGTTACGTTGCTCTACCGACTGAGCTACTGCCTCATAATAAAAGGTGAAGCAGGAGGGACTCGAACCCTCGACACACGGATTAATAATCATGTAGTCTTTTTGGCATTCTTTAGCAATTTGTAAAACGTTTAAAAAGGGTGTCAACGACCAAATTTGATAAGATTTCTTACTTTTTGCGTTTGCCCTTCCGCCACAATACCCAAAGGTTATTTAGGTATTGGTAGGACTCGAACCTACAGGTCATTACTGACGAAAAGTCCCTATGTAATCTTATCGGCATTCGCTGACGATTTTGATAAACCAAATTGGATAGATGTATCCACTACATTGAGTGGTAAGGATTTGAACCTTTTTGCTTTCGCTTTACCATGTAATCTATCACACATTTTATCAAAAGGTATCGCTAACCAAGAATGTTATGACATAGATATCATAGCAGGATGTAGTCATAACGGCATTTAGCGATAAATATTATATTAAAAAATAATAAACATAATGTCAAGTATTTTTTAATTGTTTTTTTAAGATGTTGGCAACACGATTTTGTCAACTTTACCTACCCAATGGTCAGCTTGTAATTGACCTTTGGCGAATAAATCAATCATACGAAATACTTCATCGCCAAACCCACCGACATTTAGCACATCTTCACGCTCACGGGCTTGGCTATGCGTGTAAGGTTGCACATCGACACAAATCAGTTTGGCATTGGGATTGCGTTTTTTCAGCTTATCCCATTGTGCCATCATCTGCGTGCCTCGCCCATAGTGGGGGTCAGCCCATGATTCATTATCCGAGAAATAAATCATCACATCCACGTTGGCATTTTCTTGGTTCAAACGCTCAAGCGGAATTGAAACCGCCGTACCGCCACCGCATAGGCTTGCCAATTCAGTCGCCAAGGCAAACACATCAATGTCAACAGGTGGTGCTGGCGTTGTTGGTATTGACGGTTGTTTTGCCAGTTTTTCATCGGCTTTTTGTTGGCGAAATAAGCGTGACTGGGCGATTTTTTGCATCATGCTGTTTGGCACGGTTTGCTCGGCTTGTTTTGCCAAAGCTTTGACTTGAGCCGATGTTTTGAGGGCTTCAAGCGATTTTACCATGCGTAATTCGGTGTCAAACGGCATAATGCGAGCCGTTGGATTGGCTTTCTTTATCGCTGCCGCAAATAACGCTGCCGCATCGACACAACGCACCACCGAAGTCGCCCCACGGCGATAGCCTGTGACTGGCGAACTCATCGAACCAGACACATCGACCGCCACCACGATATTGCCGTCTAACACAGGCACATTAGCAAGGGCAGTGGTCATGGCATTGGCAAGGGCATCTTTGACCACGCTTGGCACTTTGCTATCCAACGCTGACCAAGTGGTATAAAGCTGATAAGGAAATACGCCACTTTTTCGCACAGCGGTCGCATCTGCCAATTTATCAGCGATAATCTCGCTCATACCGTCCACCCCAAACACGCCATGACGAGCAAAGGTGTTTAAGTTCATCCGAAGCATTTGCCAGTTGCCGTTTTTGGCGATGGTCGCCCAATGTGCGGTCGTCAAATCAAGCGACATCAACATTTGTAATGGCACATCTGGCAAAGGTTGGCTATTATCCGCTTGGAATGCCACAAGTTGTTGCACCAAAGTCGGCAAATTCTCAAGTTTATAATCACGTCCTAGCGTCCATTGGTACAATGCCTCTTGACGCTCATCATCTGGGCGTGGGTGGGTCATGCGTAGCACATCGCCAAGCGTGGGCGAGTTGCCAATGTTGGCAGACACATAGCGGTAATCTGACGCATCGGCAAGCCACTCATTGACTTGTTTTTTGGCAAGGCTACCAAGCGACTTGCGACCGACCACGCCTGAACGCATGATTTGCACAAAATTACGCAACTGTTTACCATTGTCAACGACTTGGTTAAAAACCGCTTTAAACAAGGGTTGACCGTCTTCACGAGTGGCAAGCAGTGCTAATAGCAACACAGGTACGTCTTTCATACGGCTATGATGGCGACCATACACGGCTACTTTTGCCAAAAATTCGCTATCAACTTTGGTTGCAGTGGCAAGGATTTGGTCAAGTTGGGTATTGGCATCGACATAAAAAGTATGGTTCAATGTACCTGTACTCACGAGTTGAGCCAATGCTTGTTTTGGGGTCAAGGCGTAAGCTTTGCCACCTGCTTCGTTCAGCGTGTCGGTGGATTTTGAGTGGTTGTTAAATAGTTGTTTGTTCATGGCTTGCTCCTTAGCATTCGATTTGGGATTGTCTTTTATTCATCGACTAATTTATTTGCATCATGTATATCACTTTGCTAAAGGCGTGCCAACCTTTGAAATTTTATAAAAATAATTTTTAAATGATTGATTTTTGTATGATTAAAAATTCAATATTAAAATTTAAATAAAGACGATACTAAATAAAGAATGTTTTATTATAGTTTTAAATCTAAAATTATAGAATATATTATATAAGGGGTGGCAATAATGTTGGTTAAGTTAAAAGAAAATTTTGATTCAATTTATCAGTCATTAAATGGATTGACGATTGGTAAAATATATTTTGTCGTTGAAATATCAAATGAGAGATTAAGGGTCATCAATGATAAGTTTGAGCCGATATGTTACCCAATGGAAATGTTTGCAGTAGTTGATAATAATTTAGGTGATGATTGGGTAGTGAGTTTGTGTTCAGACAATGAGTTTTATCTTTCGCCGAAAGTGTTGTCTGACCGCTACTTTTTTGAAGATTTGTTTGATAATAAAGATAATTCTATGAAAATTTGGCGTGCTTTTCTTATTGAAAATAAAATGATAACTTGATTCACCACTAAAAAGATTAGGAAAAATAGTGAAAACCACCATTATTAGCATTCTCGGCACGACCCTCGATAACGGCTTTAACCCAAACCGTTGGCAACGCTGGCGACCCAACGTCAGCCTATGTATGCACGATGATTTGGCAGTCGATGAACTCTACCTAATCCACAACAAACGAGCTGAACCCCTCTATCAACAAGTCAAAGCCGACATTGCCACCGTCAGCCCCACCACCCAAGTGTATTCCATTCCTCAAGAGCAGAACGACCCTTGGGACTTTGCCGAAGTGTATGGTAAGTTATTGGCGGTTTGTGACAACTTTGATTTTGATAGCGATACCCAATATTTTGTTCATCTTACCACAGGCACACACGTTGCTCAGATTTGTTGGTTTTTGCTGATTAACAATCGTTTTTTACCTGCCAAAATTTTACAAACTGCACCACCAACCAAAAAACAAATTGATAAAAAACAAGCGGTTAAAAATCAAGGCGATAAACCACATGACAATCAGCGTTTCGCAGGGCAGTATCAAATCATCGACCTTGATTTATCTCGTTATGATGAATTGACCGCCAGTTTTTTGGCAAAACAGCAAGCCAATGTCGCCACTCTCAAAACCAATATCGCCACCCAAAACCCCACCTATAACCAATTGATTGAGCAAATCGAAAAGGTCGCCAGTCGCTCAACTGCACCGATTTTGTTGATTGGAGCGACAGGGGCAGGCAAGTCACGGCTAGCACGCCAGCTGTATACCATCAAACGACAGCAACAGCAGATTGGCGGTGAATTTATTGATATCAACTGTGCGACTTTGCGAGGCGATACGGCGAGTTCGATGTTGTTTGGTCATGCCAAAGGGTCGTTTACAGGGGCGGTGAGTAGCCGAGAGGGATTGCTCAAAAAAGCTGATGGTGGACTGTTGTTTTTGGATGAGATTGGCGAGTTGGGACTCGATGAGCAAGCCATGTTATTGACCGCACTTGAAACAGGGGAATTTTATCCTGTCGGTAGTGATAAGCCTGTGAATGTCAGCTTGCAACTGATGGCAGGCACGAATAAAGATTTGCGGTTGGCGGTGCAACAAGGCACATTTCGAGAAGATTTGTTTTCACGGCTCAATACTTGGACGTTTTTTTTGCCATCGCTAAAAGAGCGGATTGCCGATTTGCCTGCCAATATTGACTATGAGTTGGCACGACTTGGTAATTTGGCACAGGTGAATTACCGCTTTGAGCCAAAAGCATTGCAATGTTACCTTGAGTTTGCTAAAAGTGAACAAGCGGTATGGGCAGGCAATTTTCGGGATTTGACCGCCAGTATGGCTCGCTTAACGACTTTGGCGGATGATTTTGAAATTAGCCTAAATGATGTCAATGAAGAAATTATACGCTTGCAAAACTTGTGGGCTGTTCATCTATCAACAGCGTCTGCACAAGACAATGAAACCGAAAAAACGGATGATTTGTTATTATCCCAATATTTAAGCGATAAGCAAATCAATGAGTTAGACGAGTTTGATAAATTTCAATTAATTGCTGTGATAAAGGTATGTTTACAAGCCAAACGCCAAGGCAAAAATCAAGCGGAAGTGGGGCGGTATTTGTTTAATCATTCACGAGAAAAACTCAAAAATCCCAATGATAGTGATAGACTCCGCAAATTTTTGTTAAAATTTGGGCTAAAATATGATGATTTGGTCGAAGGCTAGCGTCATTGGTTTGAAAATTTTGTACGATTATCCCCAAAAGTAGCTATTTCTAAAATTTAAGCTATAATAGGTAAATTTGACGGGTTCAAGTTGATAGGGTAAAGTTGAGCATATCCAGTTTATCCCATCATAAACAACCAACCAACACCACCCATTGCCCCCTAAAACCTAGTGAGCGAATGAATGTTTGAGCAACAACTCAGCCTTGATTTACATATCAAACAAGATGCCAGTATCAGTGACTTTGCAGGGCCGGGGTGGGAGTCGATTATTGACGTGGTTCGGCAAATGCACGTTGGGCTGTTACAACAATTGTATTTGTATGGCGAGCAAGACACAGGAAAATCCCACCTATTATCGGCAATCAGCGAATCATTTCGTGAGATTGGGCAGTCAGTGATTTATCTATCATTGCGTGAGCTGATAGACGCTGACCCTATGGTGGTGTCAGGGCTTGAAACCATGCAGGTGATTGCCCTTGATGATATCGAGGCGTTGCAAGGGCGAGTCAATTGGCAGGAAGCGATTTTTCATCTGATTAATTTGGCACATGAACACCAATCTACGCTGATTTTTGCCAGTCGATTGCCTGTGAACCAATTGGATTTTGAGCTAAAAGACTTGATGTCACGCCTTGCCAAATCACCGACTTATCAGCTCCCCTCTGGACAAAACCGCCTTGACCGTCAGTTGATTTTAGAGGCAGTGCTAAAACGGCGGAATTGGCATTTTGATTCTCGTATCACCGAACATTTACTTAATGAAGGCCCGTACCGAGTGGGGGCGATGTTAGCGGTGATTAATCACTTACAACCACTATTTTCTAACCTTGAACGCACCTATGTGACCAAAGCCAAAATCCAAGAGGCGGTGAGTATCATCAATGACCAAACATTGACCTATGAGCTACAAGATTTGGCGATTGATGAACATGATGATTTTTTGGACTTTTGATATCGTTTAACCTTACATTTGTTTTGTAATAACCACCCAACCAAAAGCCATTCATAAATAGCCATAACCAAGGAATCCCCCATGCAAAACTGTCATAAAATTTTACTAGCCACCTTGTTGACTGCCACGAGCTTACCTGCCCTAGCCCAAGTCACCCTCAATCTGGGCGAAAATGTGGTCGTCACAGCGATTAATGGTCAAGAAGTCCAAACAGGCATGTTTAGCAATCCCCAACGTAAATTTACCCTAGAAGCAGGGAAGCACGTCATTACAGCAAAATACAACCGTCTGTATGAATTGCGTGGTGATAATCACGATATGTTGCGTTCAAGCAATATCAGCGTGCCTGTCGAATTGGCGGATAATCAAAGCTATGAGCTAGTCATGGCAAATCAACCAAACGACTATACCAGTGCCAAAGAATATGCCAAAAAACCAACCCTTGCCGTGGTGCAAAATGGTAAAACCTTAGCAAGTCAACAGTCAACCAGCGTTGGTGGCTCAAGCCTATTCATAGGATTGGGGACGGCATTGGGTGGGGTGTTTGGGGGCGGTAATAAAGCCATCGAATCCAATCAACAAACCATCAATGCCTTAGAAGGCAAACCTGCCAATACGATTCCTGCGATTCAAGCGACCCAACCTGCGGTAGCTAGTGCTAGCTCAGATACGCTTGACCAATTTATGAACCTGTGGTTAAAAGCCACCCCAGCCGAGCGTGATAAAATCCGTCAATGGGTGCAAAAATAGCGAATAGCAAATAAAACCCCCTCTTTTGTAAAGAGGGGCTGGGGGAGATTTAAGTGAAAGGGCGTAATGCTTACGCCCTATTTGAAATTTTAGCAATTGGGCTTATGCAATAAGCCCCTACAGTGATAATGTTTATTTTGAATACAATCGTTTAGATTATTTGCCACTACTCAACGTTGCTTGTACTTCAATTTTTTCCAAACTGGGTTGATTCATCTGTAATTGTTGAATACTCAGCCCTTGTTGCACCGCTTGATTCATCACATTGTTAATCACAGGGGCTTGAGCATGGCTAAAACTTAGCTGAATCGCCCCTGCATTTTCGGTAACCTGCCCTGTAATCCCTGCACTTGCCAAAATTTGGCGTAACATATCGGCTTTATTTAGCGGTTGGGCTTGTGCGGTGGCTTGATTAGGGTTGATATTACTGGCTTGACTGCGAAGCCAAAATACCTCATTCAAAGCCGAATCATACGCTTTTTGGCTCGCATTGGCTTTATCATGCAATAGCCATGCTCCTGTCACAACCAAAAATACCACCAACGCCAATAATGCCAACTGGTCACGCAATGATAAATGGCTGATGGCTTGGGTCAAGGGTTTGGCAAAGGTCATCTTAGGTGCGGTGAGTTTTTTTATCATAATTGAATTTCTACCATTGCCATTGCCCCTGTGGGGCTGTTGGGTGCATTACTATTCATGCCAGTGGGTGTATTGGGGCTGGGTTCATTGGGATTGGTGGGGCTAACAGGATTATTGGCAATCGCATTGCCAAGGGCATTGCCAGTCACCGAGCCTAGTTTGGCATTGATACCTTGATTGGTCAGTTGGCTGACGGCTTGAGTTAGCGTGGCATTATCTTTGGCGACTAGCTGTAGTTGCACGGTATTGTTTTGATAATTGAGCTGTTTGGCAGTGATTTGGTACTGTTGTAATACAGGTTGTACACTGGCAAGCACGCTTAATATATTGGTATTACTGGGTTGATTATTGACCAATTTGTCTGCCATAAGGCGTTGGATATTAAGGCGAGTGTTAAATTTTTCGTTTGGAAACCACGATTCATATTGTTGCTTGAGCAAGGTTTTGGCTTGCCCTGTGGCTTTTTGATAATGATACCAACGCAACCCATCAACCACCATGCTCAAAAGCAGTGCAAACCCAGCCACCATCAGTATGGTTTTGAGGTAGGGGGAAAATTTGGTGGTGGATTGGCGGATGGTAAAATTCAGCCAATGGCGTGTCGGATTGGCGACAGGCTGAGGCATTGCGTCCGAAAGCTGATAGCTAATATGACTGAGTGTGTCAAGTTGGTTAGTTAATGCTTGGTCAATTTGCCCTGTTAGATATACATAGTCGATATTGGTCGATTTATGCAAGGTAATCGGCAAATGACTCACGGCTGACCCTTGCTCGTGGGGCAGTTGAAGCAGTGCGGTGTCGTTATCTTGATAATAAGTCACTGTCCCTTGCGAGGGAGCGGTGGCAGACTGTGCTAGGTTTGGCAATAATACAAAGTCAGGCAATAATGCCCCCAGTGTAACACCTACCAAACTGGCACTGTGTTGCCATTGGCTTTGGTCAGCTTGGTGCAAGGCGTAGAGGGCAGGGGCTTCGCTGTTGGGTTGGGTGTTGACGATAAGGTCATCGACCGCTGTAATGCTAATGTCTTCAAATAGATAGCGTTTGCCTGTATCCCCTAAGGCTTTGAGTTGGCTGGGGGTGAGTTCGGTTTGGATTTTTAGGACGCTTAAACTTGGGAAATATAAACAGGCAACTTTGTCTTTTGCTTTGGCGTGTTGAAGGTTGATAAGCGTGGCGACTTCTTGCCAGTTGTCAGCAGTTTGCCATGTTTGGGTGGTGTCTTGCCACACTCGTAAGGGGGCTTGTGGATTGGGTAGCCAAATATGAATCACAATCAATGTTCTCTAATGATTAACTGGGGAAAAACGCTCAATTTCAACTGCCAAATTGGGTGCAAAAACCTCTGCCTTAAATACCCTTGCCTCTGCCAAACCAAAAGATTCTGGCGTATCACCTGTCAAAATACTTGCCATATAAGCAATGATATTCATGTGGCACACAATCACCACACAGCTATCTTCGGCTAAGTCCTCCACGAGTGGATATAGCCCATCAATAGCAATTTTGGCATCATCATCTGGGGTGATATGCTCAAAAACCGTGTGTGGCACAGTGGGAAAGCCTTGTTTGACGATTTCACAAGTCTGATAGGCTCGGTTGTAGGGGCTTGAGATAAATAGGGTGGGTGAGCCGTTTTTTTTGGCATAGTCAGCTAGCCAGTGTGCGGTCTGTGTGGCTTGAGCTTTGCCAAGGTCGGATAAATTACGCTCATGGTCGGGCAACGTATAAGCCCCTGCATCGCCATGACGAGTTAGGATGATTTTCATTTTTTCACCTCATGTGGCATGACAAACTCAACATCACTTCTAAAGCCACTTTCCATCAAGTTTAATGCCACGCCAAGTGGGGCTTTATCTTGGAAAATAATGTCGTGTAAGGCATGGGTAATCGGCATATAAATCCCATCTTTCATCGCTTTTTCATTCACTTGCTGAATGGTGTTAATACCCTCAGCGGTTTGCCCTAACTTTTTCACCGCTTGCTCAAGGCTCAAGCCACGCCCCAACATCTCACCAATTTGATAATTACGGCTCAAAGTCGATGAGCAAGTGGCGTACAAATCACCCACGCCCGACAAGCCTAAAAAGGTGAGCGGATTCGCCCCTGCTTTGACCCCAAAACGGCTCATTTCTGCCAAGGCTCGAGTCAAAATCATGGCTTTGGTATTTTCGCCAATGTCATAGGCAGTCGCCATGCCCATCGCAATGGCATAGATGTTTTTCAACGCCCCACCAAGCTCCACACCTGTCACATCATCACTGGCAAACACACGAAAGAACGCACTGTGTAACGCCATTTGCACCGCATGACGTACTGCTTCGGATTGGCTAGCGATGACGGTGGCAGATGGCATATTGTTCATAATTTCTTTGGCAAGGTTTGGGCCGCTCATCACGCCAAATGCCACATTGGGTAGCTCTTGCTCAATGATGTCACTCATCAAGGCAAAGGTATCTTTTTCCATGCCTTTGGTCAGTGATACCACGGCTTGCGAGGTGAGCATGGGTGAGATTTTTTGCAAGGTTTCACGAAATGCCGAACTTGGTACAGCCACAAAGATGATGTCTTTGTCTTTGACCGCATCGGCAAGTTCATGGGTGAATTTTAGGCGTTCGTCAAGTTTGTGGTCAGGTAAGTATTTTTTGTTGATATGGGTTTTTTGCATGGCTTTGACCGTGCGTTTGTCACGTACCCATAGCGTCACATCACAGCCGTTTTTGGCGGATAAGTTTGCCATTGCTGTACCAAAACTACCACCGCCTAACACGGTGATTTTGAGTGGGTTGGTATAAGGTTTTGTCAAAGCGTTGCGGTCATGTTGATTGGCTTGAGCGGATTCGGCTTCTTTGTCTTTGATGGCTTTGGCTTTTTCGAGTAAGTCACTGAGTAAACCGCTGACTTTTTCTCGATTGGTCGTTAACTTTTCGAGATTTTCACTGACATTAAAGGTGGGCAGTTGGGGTTTTTTCATAACGGTTTCCTTGCTTTGCCAAATAGCCTAAGCAAATTTAAACGGATAAACGGTGACTGATACAATTTTTTAAACCATAGTGAATTAAATCAAGAATAATACGTTGAGATTTTGGGTGTATGCAATACGCCCCTACAAACTATGTCTTAATTCTAATTTAAACGACTATAACAATTCAAATTTACGCAAAGCATTGTAGTCAAACTATGCACGATAATCAATAAAATCATCCACCAACATCGGCGGACGTTTTGGCAATTCTGCCCCTGCCGTGCCAACATATACAAAGCCGACAATTTGATTTTTATCAGTGACGTTAAAATAATCTTTGACTGGCTGAGTGTCAATGAGATTGCCTGTCCGCCATACGGTCGCATAGCCGATTGCTTGTAGGGCAAGCAGTAGGTTTTGGGTGGCTGAGGATGCACAGGCAAGCTGTTCCCAATGCGGTACTTTTTCATGCTCACGGTAGTGGCTGATGACGGTGATAATCATGGGCGAGCGGTGGGGCATGGCAAGTGCTTTGGCGAGGGTAGCAGGGTCGGTTTCGCCTTGGTCGAGGCTGGCTTGGTGCAGAGCTTTGCCAAAGTCGGTGAGGGCGTTGCCTTGTAGTACGACAAAGCGGTAGGGTTGTAGCCCTTTGTGGTCGGGGGCGGTCATGGCGACTTCGATGGCTTGTTCGACTTCGGTTTGGGTGGGGGCAGGGGCGATAAGATTGCCCATTGAACGGCGGGATTTGATAAAATCGAGAATTTCTTGTGGTTGCATTTTGGTTTCCTTTTTTAATTTTTTAGCCAATCCAAATGATAATATCATTTCTCATGGTTTTAAGTTCAGAAAATTTTTCTAAAATAAACGCTATTTGATTTTTTAGGTAACCAAAATCGTTACTTTGACAGTAATAAACGTCATTCGTTGTTTCTAAAAAATTTTGGAAACCTACAATTTCTTGAATAACTTCATCTAATTGTTAACTGACTCAAACCCTTAAAAACCAAACCGAAAATCTGTCAGGATTTTCGGTTCGGATTAGAGCAATCAATTACATATAGTCAGTATTGCACTATATTATTTTTTTAGTCTATTGTATTTTTCTAGTAATTTAACGACTCTTTGCTCTGGTAGCTCATATACCGTAGTACCATTTTTACCAACCATAGTTTGAGCAGCTACCAAGGCATTTAAAATTGATTCTTCTGTGGCTTGAGCAGTCGCCTCAAAGAATGGTGACATTTGGTCGTTAGGTATCATTTCAACCATTTGGTTTTTCTCTCTGTTTGCAGCACCTTTATTGGCAGTTGAAAACGCCATAAAAATATCACCAGAGCTATTTGAAGCATAACCACCAAGGCGACCAATGCCTATTGGAACTCGGCGAGCAAGTCGTTTTAATTGGTGAGGCAGTAATGGTGCATCTGTTGCAACAACCACAATAATTGAGCCTGTGTCTTGAACTTTTCTGACAGCTTCTGCTTTCTTGATACCTTCTTCTTTTTTGATAGGGTCCCAAACAGGCATTAAGTCGGTGATTTCTTTACCTACAGGTACACCTGCGATGGTTAATGAATCACGTGTACCATAGTTAGACTGAACAAGGACACCGATGGTATAGGTTTTACCATTAACCACAATTTCACGTGAAGCTGTGCCAATACCGCATTTAAATTGATGGCAAACCATACCAGTACCACCACCAACGCCACCTTCTGCTACTTTGCCTGATTTGGCATTGTCGAGTGCAGCAAATGTGTCTGCTTTTGTTACATGAAATCCATTAATATCATTCAAGTCACCATCATAGGTTTCTGCGACAACAGGTAATGCCCAAAAAATATCTGGCTCATCTGGAAGAGGGTCAAAAAATTTGTTCTTATATTCCCATTCAACCACTGCATCTCTTACAACACCAACGCTATGGGTGTTTGTAATCATGATTGGGCCTTCCAAAAAGCCAGACTCTTCTACCCAAGTCGTACCTGTCATTTCTCCATTACCATTTAGACTATACCATCCTGCATAGACAGGGTCGTATTTATGACCTCGTGGTAATACTGCGGTCACGCCAGTTCTAACTGGGCCTTTACCGACTTCTAATGCACCTTCACCTGATATTAATGTTGTATGACCAACTTCAACGCCTTGAACGTCTGTAATTGCGTTGAATTTACCCGTTTTTCCATCAAGCGGTATGCCTAAATCTCTAGCTCGTGGCTGTTCTGCGTAAGATTGTGAACAAAATAATACGCCAGCGATAAAAACTGAAATAAATTTACTAATAGTTTTTAGTTGAAATCTATTTATATTCATCTTTACAATTCTCTCCAAGTGAAATGTGTTTTTATGTAAAAAAAGGTAGGTAATCTTAAGATAACTAATCTAAATGTAATTAATTTAAGTGATACTGTTTACCTTTGTTTAGATGGTATTTGTTTTTTAATAAAAAAGCAAGTAATTATCGATTCTTTTGTTCAGTAACTAAGCATGGACAGCCGAGCAATGGGGGCGGGTAGTTGTTTTGATATAACAGAGGATAGGAGTAGCGTGATATGGGGATAATGCAGTGAAATCAACGGTTCAAACATTGTTCATCGTGGGTCGGTAGGAATGATTCTCTTCAAAATGCACTATTGCAAGAAGCTCTAAAAATTATTGTTTTTACATTTTGGTTTCCTTTTTAATTTTGTTTTACGAGTTGCTCTCATATTTTATGATGATTTGATTTTTCTTCACACTATCTTCAAAAAAACGTCTAATTTCTTCGATTGTCAAAATTGCTTCAGTCATAGAATCATTATCTTCAAAGCTAAAATTTGACGTTTCAAGTAATTTTGCTTTTTGAACTAGACAATAGATATCATCGCCAAGTAATTTTGGTCGCTGATTTTCTATTTCTTGATAAAGGGTATGGATTGAATTAATGACATCCATTTGCTGTTGTGAAGAAAAAATTATTTGTGTTTCATCAAGGTTTTCGTGAGGTAAATCTTCATCATTCAATAAAAATTCCAAACCAAACGAATCATTTAATGTTTGGAATATTTCTTTCAAATTCCATTTAAGCCCATTTCTGCGTGAGTTAATAAACAAATAATCGTTCTCACTATTGAAATTATGATTTTCAACAATTTCTTCTGTATCATATTTCTCAGCAATTATTGATGTTTTTAAGAAACTATGAAATTTTTCCCAAGCCATATTAGAGCCTTTGATTTATAAAATCATTGATAATCTGTGGTTTAAAGGGTGCGTAGAACGCACCTTACGATTGCCAAAACTTCACTTTTAGCATGAGCCACAATGCTTATTCACCAAAGTCGCCATAGCTTTGGCATTAGCTGTATCAACTTTCTGTAAACCCTTAATCACCCCATTTTGATTGTCGAGCGATTTATTTTGGCTCAATTTAAACTTCGCCTCAAAGCTCACAATATCCAACTTAAATCCCACCAACGCCCGACACATCGCTTCAATATATTCACTTGGTGCATCGGCAAGCGACCACGGTGAAAAAGGCGATTGGCTAAATTGAGCCTCAAAAAAATCCGTCATATCGCCGATAATGCCTTTAATCATATCCGCATCGTGATACAGGGTCGGCGTGGCGGTCAATTGCACACTTTGATAGTTCCAAGTCGGTACTTCTTTATGCGTTTCGGCTTTGCTTGGATACCAGTTTGGGCTGATATAATGCCCATTATCATTAAAAATCACTTTGCAATTTTTACCCAAACCCAAATATTGAACAATCGGATTCATCTTAGCGACATGACCAATCAAACAGCCAAACTCACTGCCATCATCCTGCCACAGTAACGGTACAGGGCAGATTTCAATGACATCGTTTTGACTGGCGACAATATTGGCAAGCACGGTTTGTTGGATAAAGTCTTTGACTGGCTCAAAATCGCTCATGCGAAAATCTTTGGGAATAAACATAAGTTTTTACCTATAATTTGGTTAAAGTACCAATCGAAACGGATATTTACCATGTATGCGATAAATGTGAAAATCCGAATCAATCGTGGCTATTTTATCAATGCGTTGCGTGTTGGCGATATTTTTCTCGGATTCGTTGTTTGACGATTTGTTTGGCATTTTGTGATAAATCATCACGCCCACTATCATAGCTACCAAAAAACTGCTGTCCAACTTCCCAAGCTA
Source organism: Moraxella sp. TY6 (assembly GCF_048551375.1). Lineage (NCBI taxonomy): Bacteria > Pseudomonadati > Pseudomonadota > Gammaproteobacteria > Moraxellales > Moraxellaceae > Moraxella > Moraxella sp. TY6. Next base: position 24,789 of record NZ_JBLYZJ010000002.1, read on the forward strand.
ATTGAGCATTGTTTTCTTGACTGTCAGATACCATTTTTTGGCTAGGGGCTGATATTTCGTGAATAACTTGTTGTTTTTGTTCGGCATTAAGCGAACGTAATATCGGCAAAACTTGCTGTATCAAAGGTGGTAACGCTAATGTTGCCATGGTATTATCCTCATTTTGTTATCAGCCAATCATATTTTAACTAACATCATCTAACCGATGTTCGGCTTTTAGGTAGTCTTCCGATTGCATTTCAAGCAAACGAGAGCGAGTGCGTTCGATTTCAAATGCCAATTTTTCGCCTTGATACAACTCAAGAATCGACTGCTCCGCACGAATCAACAGCTTGACACGGCGGTCATAAAACTCATCGACCAAATAAATAAATCGCCGTGTCGGGTCGGAGACCACATCGTTTAGTGCAGGCACATCATCGACCAACACGGTGCTAAAATCATTGGCAATCTCGATAAAGTCGCTTGCCGAGCGTGGTTGCATACACAAGGCACGAAAATCGACATACAGCGTATTTTCGGTACGTCCTTTGATGGGGATTTCTCGACCATTGACCATTATCGGCTCTTGATAAACGTGTTGATTGTTGCTCAATGCCACAAAGCGATTGGCGAGCCAATGTTGATTTTCTTTGGTCAAAGGTGATACATACAGCTCGGCTTGTTGCAAGACACGCAGACGGTAGTCGATACCGCTGTCAATGTTCATCACGGTGCAGTTTTTTTCCACTTCGCTAATCGCAGGCAAAAAGCGGTCACGGTGAATGCCGTTTTTGTACAGCCCATTGGGGGCGATGTTGGAGGTGGCGACAAGGGTAATGCCTTTGTTAAATAGCATGGTAAACAAATCGCCAAGAATCATGGCATCCGACACATTCGACACAAAAAATTCATCAAAACAAATCACTTGGGCTTCGTTATGGATGATGTCGGCGACTTTTTGGAGGGGGTCTTGCTGACCTTGTAGGGTGATGAGTTCGCTTTGCACTCGTTTCATAAAGTGGTGGAAATGCTGACGCAATTTGCCTTCGGCAGGTAGCGACTCGTAGAACATATCCATCATCCACGTTTTGCCACGTCCGACACCGCCCCACATATATAAGCCTTTTGGCGGTTCGGTTTTTCGCAAAAAGCTAAACAAGCCTTTGGATTTGGCTTGGTTGGCGAGGAGTTGTTGATATACGCCGTCAAGGTATTGCATGGCTTGGCGTTGTTGGGTGTCTTCGCTGAATTCGCCTGTTTGGAGGGCTTGTTCATAGCGTTGAATGGGTGAGAGGTTGTTCATATTTAAGTCCAAAAAATTGCGTTTGGTAGTAGCGTGGGTTAGCGAAGCGTTACCCACGATAAATTCTGTAAATAATGCTTTTTAATTCCATGAGTCGTGCCAAACAGAAGGCTAATCCACCCTTACCTTTGGTTTGCGAAAATTCTATTCACCAAATTCTAAATTGGTATTAATGTTTAAATCACTTCCCCAATCTAAGGTAAAAATCCCTTTTTTAACATCTCGATGAAAACTTGAAAACTGCCAATCTTTCACATTTTTGACATAGCCATGTTTAACAGGGTTAAAATAAATGTATTCAACGTGTGAGTTATAATCAAACTCATCTCGAATCGTATGTTCCCAAAATCGGCGTTGCCATATACCCTGCTCATTTTTATCTTTTCGGCTTAAATTTGACGTATGTTTTAAATTAAGTGGCAACTGTCTTGTAAAATAATTTTTGAGTAATTTAATCCTTGATGAATAATCACTATCATCGACAGGTAGTGTCCATAGCAAATGTATATGGTCGGGCATTATAACAATCGCATTGGTATAAAAGGGCATTTTATCTTGAATTTTTTGATAAGCAAGGCGTAAAGTTGCTATATTTTCAACTAATAAATCACTTTTCCTATCAGCGAGACAAAGTGTTAAAAAATAAGTGCCACCTTGTTGAAAGTTTCGCCGATAACTCATATTTCATCCTTGAAAAATTTTCTACAAAACGTGGGTTAATCATTTTTTGCTATAAAATTCGTGGGTAAGTAATTGAGCAAAGTTAAATATGTGTTTGATTTCGTGGGTAACGCTGTCGCTAACCCACGCTACATTATCTACATTATCAAACTAATTTTGATGTATTATTTTGCAATTGCTCTTTCAACTCGCCCAATTTGCCATGAAAGAAATGCCCTGTATTCGCCACCATCGCCTGTCTTATCCCAAATTCATTGGCAAAATCCACCATCACTTGCGGTGACACGACATCATCATGTTCACCATACACCATAAAAGTTTTATCCGTTGGCAATACCAAATCGGCAGTGCTATTTTTCTCAATCGAAGGGGCAATTAACGCCAAATCCGTCAATTCAAAATCATCAAGCCCCAAAAATGCCCCTTGTTCTGCCAGTTGCTGTGCGACTTTGGCAATCACAAATCCCCCAAACGAAAATCCACCTAACCATAATTGACGAGCGTCCGTTTGACCATGAATCCAATGTAACATCGTCATCGCATCGTCAATTTCGCCGACCACATCGCCATATTCACCAGTTGATTGTCCCACGCCACGATAGTTAAAGCGGACAACGTGCATCCCATTATCCCTTGCAAAGCGGTACATGGTGGACACGACTTTATTCATCATCGTGCCTTCTTGGAGCGGATTGGGGTGGCAGAGTAGGGCGACACGTTGGGTATTTGGGTCGGTTGGATTGCCATTTTGCCAAAGGGCATCGACTTCGAGTTTACCCTGTGGGGCATCAACTAAAATATGGGGGTGGGGTTTTAACATGAATTATCACCGAAAAACTAGCATAAATTATCAAAATGTAACCCCTTATCCTACCCAAAAATGCCTTAAATAGCTATGTGAAATCGGTGTTTTTATAAAAAATTCTATCGGTGGCTGGCGTGGTTTTGTGGTCAGCGTATTTCGCAAAATGTTGCTAAAAATGCCGATAACTTGCTCACTGTTAATGATTTGTTATCGAATTTGCCATTTGGTGGATTTTTGGGCAAACTAGGCGTTGTTTAAGGTTGAAGCCCTCACTAACAAAAGGTTATTACCATGCCAAAGTTTTCATTTTCTCTGTTAAATTTATCATCAAAAACGGCCACACTTGCGGTGTTAAGTAGCGTGTTACTTACTGCTTGTCAAAGTACGCCCACCAATTTACCTGTGATTCAACGCCCCAATAACGTGTTTGAAACCACAGGTTTGGGCAAAACTTCCACCATCGCCAAGACCAATGCTATTAACTATGCCACGCAACAATGTCGCAATCATTCACCGATTGTGTTAAGTGATACTACAAAATATAATGGTGTTTTGGATGAAGGTTTGGGGCGTATCGCAGACCAAGCGATGGGCGTGATTGGAGGGATTTTTGGTAATAAAGCCAGTATTGCTCGTGATGATGATTATGAATATACCATCACTTTCCGTTGCCCGTAAGTTTGAGAAATAGCCACGCAATGGCGAGGTTTATCACCCATGCCAATACACTTTCGGTACGATAAATCGTCATCGGTGTCAGCCAATCGACATAAGGGGCAAGTTGATACAGCCCCAATTTGAGCAATCGCAGGGTAATCGCTGACATCGCCAACGCATAGCTATACACCATCAAAGTGCGGTGGCGAGCGATTTGTCGCTTGCGTACCGTTACCACTGCCATGATGGTGGTATACCCCCACAACCCACACAGCGTCAAAAAACTGCCCTTGACTAGCCAACCGCCTAACGCTGTCCACGCCAATACAAAACCTGATGGCAATGCCAAACCTAGCACGGTTATCACATAAAAATAGCCTAAGTATTTATGCCATTTGCGATAGTCTAACGAGCCAAAGCCTTGCCAAAACTGGCTAAACCCTGCTAATAACACCAAGCCACTGCTAAAAACGTGCGTCCAAAAAGCCCATCGCCACCAATCAAATTTGACCCAAAATTGCTTGAGAATCAAAAAATCATTCATAGGGTCAAGTGTGCGATAGCCCCACACGATTTGCCCCATTAGCCAACAAAAATATGCCAAACATATTAACGCCATACCAGTAAAAACAGGGGCTAATATTGATTTTTTTGGTGTGGTGGCAAAAAATGGCAAACGCATGAGTTTGGGGATTCCGATTCGTTGATGACGCTTAAAATTACAATCAATGATTGACTTTCTGCTCTTACTATATCATATTTACAACTAATAAAAGTCCAGTATTTTATCCATGCTGGATGATAACTTTTCAACACAATTAAACAACATAAGGAACACCATGCGTATTTTCACTTCATTGATTATCAGTTTAAGCTGTGCCAGTTTGCCAATCATGGCATTGGCAGACATCAGCACAGGGGCGTATTCGGGCAAATTTGGTGAGGCAAAAGCCACCATTTTTATCGACAGTATCAATAATGGTACTATCAAAGGGCGAAGCCTGTATTTGCAAAATTATCGCACACTGACAGGCACAGTCAAAGCTGAAGGCAGCTACTGGCGAGTGTTACTCAATGAGCCTGCCGACCGCACTGGCGATGGGCAGTTTAGTTTATTGGTGGCAAAAAGTACGCCCACAGTTTTGACAGGGTCTTGGAAAGTATTTGCCAAAAATGATACCAAAAAAGGCATCGCCCCTAAAAATTTTAGCCTAAGCAAGTCAAGTTGTGGCTTTAAAAAGGGTAAAGGTTATAACCCAGAAGCCTCAGAACGCTTATTGGAAGACGATGATTTGTTTATGTCGGCTGAGGAGCTAGACGGTATGCGAAATGAAATTTTTGCACGCCACGGCTATTCGTTTAAAGATGTTGGTATTGCCAGTGAATATGCGACAGAGGATTGGTATGTACCTTGCTATACCAATGTTGACCAAGCGTTAAGCCCAGTCGAAAAAGAAAATATCAAACGTATCATTGCCATGACTGCGTATGCCAAGAAAAATCCCAGTAAATTTGGGCGGTAACGGTTGGTAAACATTGAGGGGATTCTATGTAAGATGCTAATACTTCTTACCCCAAGTTTAGGTATAGTGAATTAAATCAAAAATAAGACTTTGAAATTTTGGGCGTATGCAATATGCCCCTACGAAACTGTCTTATTTGTAGTTTAAACGGCTATAGTAGGGCTTACACAAAAGACACTGGATTCCCACATTCGTGGGAATGACGACAAAGATTTTAATTACTCGTCACCCCTGCGAAGGCAGGGGTCTAGCATCTTTTTTATTTGCAAAGTTATCCAAAATTGCGTAAGTCCTATTTAAATTTCGTCATTTCGAGCATAGTCCTCGTCTTATTTTAATTTTTGAGTTTGGTTTGTAAATACTGCTGTAACGCCTCTACGGTCACGCCATCATCAGCGGTTTGAATCGCCTCGATAAGCTGGGGTAGTGGCGGTGCGGTCAGTGGTTGGGTGTCAAATAGCTTTAACAAGCGAAATTGCAAGGCAGGTTCGCCATGTTGTAAAACCACCTCAATAAGCTTTGGCACATCAAACGGCAAATCCGAAGTGGATTGAGCCATCGCAATGGCATGATATGCCCCATGAGCGTCTTGGTCTTGTAAAATCCGCTGTTGCACGGCAGTGTAGGCTTTTTCGGTCGTACCGCCTAGCACGTTGATTTTGTGTAGGCAGTTTAATGCTGAATTAGTTTGTGATTCAGCAAGGGTGATGATGGCTTCGGCTTGTTGTTTGAGGTGAGTGCGTTTTTTTTCAAGCTCGGCAAGCTGTGCATCAGTCAGTTCTGGCTCATCTTCCGCTCGTTGTAAATTTGGATTAAATTGAATGTCATTCATGGTTATTACCCTTATTTATGTTACAGTTTAAATAAGGGTAATTTTTTCAAAATCAACGTCTTAATTGCCGTGATAATTGCCACGCCGATTCATCACGCAAATCATGGGCAGAGTTAGCCAATTTACCACCATTTAACGAAGACCATTCAGGTTTGCCACGGGCTTTTTTTAGCAAACTTGGCAATTTATCTGGCGACCACGGTGCAAGGGCTTGCTTGGTCATAATTGTTTCAGTGGACGCATGCCCTCGATGACGTAACGCATTGAGCAAATCCATCGCACGAGTGGCTAGCAAGGTAATGGTCGCAGGGTCGATGTATAGGCGTTTGACCCCACTGATTTTATCAGCAATCGCCCCAGTATTACCTGCAATCCCCCCAATCAAACCGCCCAATGCCGTACCCAGTCCCAACGATGTTCCCAAAGTCGCTGCATCAATCCCCAGTCCAATCAATGCCCCTGCCGCTGCCCCACTGGTGGTGCGAATGCCATAGCTTGCCAGTAGCTCACTGTCAAAGGGGTCACGGCGATATTCCGTCAATTCAAGCGGTGTGGTCGCCACAGTGTTATCATAAAATTTATATAAATTTAGCAATTCGTCTTGCACTGCTCGTTCGGCTTGGCGGACTTTTTCTTGCATTTTATTTAGCGTGGGTAGGGGGTCGTCATCTTCGTGAATACTTTCGACAAAGCTTGCCACATTCAACAAAAAGTGAGCGATGATAATATTGGCATCATCATACAAGCCATCCCAATCGGCTTGACGGCGTTCAATGAGTTGGCTAACAATCTCAGGCTGAATCAGCATGGTGGCAAGGTTTTGCCATAGTTTGATTTCGTCATCAAATTCAAACGCCACTGAGTCAAAGCGTGTGGAAACGTGCAGATTGCGTCTAGCCAGTTGTTGTTGCCACTCGATGATATTGCTATTTTGCTCATGGGTGAAATTAAACACAGGCATCACAGGAATCGCTGACCATGATAACACGGTGAGTTCATCTTTATATTTGCCAAGCACAGGCTCACGAGCATCAATCACATAAATCGCCATATCACTGGCAAGTAGTTGGCGAATGACTTTGGCTTCTTGACTGTAGTCATCTTGGGCGAGTGGGCTGGCGAGAAATTGTTGCAAACGTTCCACCCCATCACGGCGACTGGCGGTATTTTCCTCAAGCCAATCGAGCAAGCCTGTCGCATCCTCCAATCCGGGGGTATCGTATAACGCCACTAAGTTTTGTCCAGTTTGGCTATCGCTAATTAGGGCTTTTTCGACATGGCGAGTGGTGGCAGGGGCGTTTTTGACTTCGCCAAAATATACATCACGCAATAGGGTACGCAGTAGCGAGGTTTTGCCTGTGTTAGTATGTCCGACCACCGCAAGTTTTAACGCTTCATTTTCACCAATGCTGACTTTTTTGGGGCTGTTTTGTGTTAATTGATTTTGGTTTAATTGATGGTTTTGATTGCTTGGGTCAAAAGGGGTAAGTTCATGCTCACCTTGTTTTGGCAATGGTTCAGATGAGGGTTGAGGAAACGATGCGGTGGGCTTGACGGCTGGAAAAAAATCTTTGTCTAAATTAATCTGCAGGTCTGTATCAGTTTTGGTGAGTTGATTATTTTCCATAGTTTCCTCAAATTTTTAGATTTTTTGGGCAAGGGTTAAGGCGTGTTTAATATCATCAAAGGCAGTCGCCATCAAGGGTTGTGCTAACCAATCTTCAAAATCCGAAGCTTGCCCAAGATTATTTTCTATCAAACTCTCAACATATTCTAAATAGCTGATGGCAGATAACATTCCCAATTCATGGCTATTATCAGATTTTTGAGCCATTTCTCGAAGTGATAAATAAAAATCCAATAACTCCCAAATCATCAGCAGTGCCTCACTGGTATTATGAGGATAAGCATCACCCATGCTAAACATAATATCATCAAGCACCAGCAATTGTTGTTCAATTATCTCATCATGCCAATTCGGTTGCAAAATTTGCTGAATAATGGCTTGATAATGCGGTTTTTCGCTGTCTAATTCACCCTCAAGCCAATCGGTTGGCAAACCTTTGACAAAGTGATAAATCAAATTTTTGATAAAATCCGCTTGTTGTTCGCTTGATAATTGTTGAAGTTTTTCATGGATAAAATTGGTGACATCATAATAGCTTTGCATAAATTATTCCAATTTATTGTTATGGATGATTGTAAATAGCATTAAATCCAAAATTTAAAGTCGTGGGGGCGTAATATTTACGCCCTATTTTGAGATTTTAAACTTTTTTAGATGACGGTAAATAAAGAGAACCCCAAGGCATTTTTTATCAATCATATCGCTAACATTTGACAAATGCAAATAAAAATATTTTTAATTGATAGTTAAACTATGTATTTAATAAAAATAATAAATTGAATTTTTCTCATGTTTTATAATAATTATATCGTTTTTATTCATGTTAAAAATTAGGTATAAATATACCCCAGACATTCATACCGTCATTAACAGGGCAATTTGAATGATATTTGTACTATTTGAAAATTGAGGTAGTTTTATGAGCCAGTTTCAGTGTTTTATTGATACATTGCGTTTTGATGAGCATTATCAACCGCTACAACATACACGTTTGACCACCAATTTTGCCAATCTTGCACGAGGTGAACACCGTGAGCAGAATTTGCGTCATACCTTACAAATGATTAATCGGCGTTTTAATGATTTGGCAAACTGGGATAACCCAAATGCCGATCGCTATTCAGTTGAGCTAGATATTGTTTCGGTGGATGTTGATATTGAGGGCAATGGTGAGCGTTTTCCTGCCATTGAGGTGCTAAATACCACCATTGTTGACCATCATACCAATCAACGTCTTGATGGGATTATTGGCAATAGTTTTTCGTCTTATGTGCGAGATTATGATTTTAGCGTGTTGTTGTTGGCATATAATAAACAAAAACCTGCTTTTTGTGTGCCTGATAATTTTGGTGAATTACACGGTAAATTATTTCAATATTTGATTGAGTCGGATGCCTACACCAGCCAGTTTCACAAAAATCCTGTGATTTGTTTGAGTGTTTCTCATACCAAAACTTACTACCAAACCACCAATGTACACCCAATATTGGGCGTGGAGTATCAGCAAAATGAGTATTCATTGACCGATGATTATTTTGCCAAAATGGGGTTGTCGGTACGTTATTTTATGCCTCCCAAATCGGTTGCCCCATTTGCGTTTTATTTTAAAGGCGATTTATTGAATGATTATACCAATCTTGAATTGATTAGCACCATTAGCACGATGGAAACCTTTCAAAAAATTTATCGCCCAGAGATTTATAACGCCAATGCCAAAGCAGGGCAATGTTATCGTCCTAGTTTAGATAATCCAGACCATTCTTTGACAAAAATTGACTATGACCGTGAAGAGCGTACCCAGTTAGCCATCAAACAAGGTCAGTATACGGAAGCCAATTTTATTCAGCCACATAGAAATTTATTACAGCAATGGGCAAATACCGTGGTGCTTTAAGTCCTCATTAAAAGATAAGTAGACGAATATGAATAAGTTATTACCAACATCAACGGCAGGTAGCCTGCCAAAACCAATTTGGTTAGCCGAGCCTGAGCAATTATGGTCAGATTGGAAATTGCCACCTGACCAATTGCTTGATGGCAAGCGAGATGCCCTGCTAGTGGCATTACAAGAGCAATTGCGAGCAGGCATTGATATTGTCAGTGATGGTGAGCAAACACGCCAACATTTTGTCACAACTTTCATTGAACATTTGGCAGGGGTGGATTTTAACCAACGTGAAACTGTCAAAATTCGCAACCGTTATGATGCCAGTGTGCCAACCGTGGTCGGTGCGGTGTCACGCCCTCAGTCTGTGTTTGTCGAGGATGCCAAATTTTTACGTGCCTATACCAATCAGCCTATCAAATGGGCATTGCCTGGCCCGATGACCATGGTCGATACCTTGTATGATGGCTATTATGGTAGCCGTGAAAAATTGGCATGGGAATTTGCCAAAATCTTGAATGAAGAAGCCAAAGCCTTAGAAGCCGTTGGGGTGGATATCATTCAGTTTGATGAGCCTGCCTTTAATGTGTTTTTTGAAGAAGTCAATGATTGGGGTATTGCCACGCTCGAAAGAGCCATTGAAGGGCTAACATGTGAAACCGCCGTGCATATTTGCTATGGTTATGGGATTCAAGCCAATACCGATTGGAAAAAAACCTTGGGCAGTGAGTGGCGACAATACGAAGAAATATTCCCAAAAATTCAGCAGTCTGCGATTGATATTGTGTCACTCGAATGTCAAAATTCAAGTGTGCCAATGGAATTAATCGAAATTATTCGAGGTAAAAAAGTCATGGTCGGTGCGATTGATGTGGCGACCAACATCATCGAAACCCCTGAGCAAGTGGCAGAAACCCTGCGTAAAGCATTAAACTTTGTCGATGCTGATAAACTGTACCCATCAACAAATTGTGGCATGACCCCTTTATCTCGCACGGTTGCCAATGCCAAATTACAGGCATTAACCGCAGGTTCGGATATTGTACGGCAAGAACTGGTTGGCTAAACGTTAGCTATCTAGTGAAAACTCTTCCGCATAGGTATTCCAACCCAGTTTGGTACGGCACGCCTCAAAAAAATCCACGCCCCACGGATGTAATAAAATCAGTTTGTTGGGGTGTTTGCGGATGATTAAGCGTTGGTTTTGATTGAGCGGAACGGACGGTTTACCATCCGCACTGACCATCGGCTGAGTGCGATTGTCTTTATGGATACGGATTTTGATTTCGCTATTACCATCAACCACAATCGGACGGCTAGACAGCGTGTGTGGGTGCATGGGAACAAGGCAAATCGCATTCAAGGTGGGATGCACAATTGGGCCTCCACCAGACAAGGCATAAGCGGTTGAGCCTGTCGGAGTCGAGGCAATTAACCCATCACTATGTTGGCGATACACATCCAACCCATCAATTTTTAGGTTAAAATCCAACATATGTACCGATTTACCTGCATGCAGTACGATATCATTGAGAGCCATGTCTTCATAAATCACATGGCTACCTTGACGGATTTCCATTTTTAACAAAAACCGATGGTCAAGGTGAAAGCGTCCGTTTAAAATATCAGAAAATTGTTGTACTAAATCATCAGGATGCACATCTGCCAAAAAGCCTAAACGTCCACGATTGACCCCCACGACAGGCACGCTATATTTAGCAAGCACTTGGGCAGCATGAAGCAATGACCCATCACCCCCCACCACGACAACAAGGTCGCATTCGCCACCCAATAAACTACGGTCAACCACCCTTACGTCACCAAGTTTTTTCTTATCCAATAAGGGCAGGCGAGCGGTTTGGTGGTCGATGCAAATTGGCAAACCTTGACTGTGAAAAAAATCGCAAAGTTGATAAATACTTTGGATAATGCTGGTTTTGTTGGCACGCCCCATGATACCGATACGGCGAAAGGCAGGATTGCTGATAAGAGTGGCGGTCATAGTAATAGTGTCTTACAGTATAGCGGTAGGTACACACTATTTTAGCATAACTATATTAGGAGTTTTATGAAATTTGTTGAACCCAACGGCTAATGCCAATGCTTCACCAAATAATCCACCAACACAGGCACAAATGGCTTTGCCAAATCATGCCCCATGCCATGAATCAAATGAAATTCACTATTTGGAATCGCCTTTGCCACCGCACGCCCATGAGCAGGCGGAATCAAGCCGTCTTTTTCGCCATGTAGCACAATTGTGGGTTGGGTGATTTTTTTGTCATATTTCACAATCGACCCAGTTGCCAAAATCGCTTGTAATTGTTGAAGTGAGCCACGAGGGTGATAACTCCGCTCAAACCGCAGACGCACCATACGTTCGACTTCTGCTTCATCGACATGATTAGGTGAGCCGATACGTTGCATGACCCAAATACCAAAGGCGACCACATCATCGACTTGGGTGGTTTTGGGGTGGGCAATCAAGGTATGTAACTGCCTAGGCTTGGGTGGGGGCAACATCGGTTGATTATTACTGGTAAACATTAGCCCAAGTTTGGCGACCTTTTTGGGGTATTTACAGGCAAGGATTTGGGCAATCATACCGCCCATCGAAGCCCCCACCGCATACACTTGTTCTAGCCCCATTTTATCGAGCAAACGTTTGGTATCTTCCACCATATCAAACAGATTATACGCCACAGGATAATGGCGATTGGTCAGCCCAATCTGCATCCGAGCCATCATTTTGATATTGTTAATGGGAAAACGAGGAAACGGACGAGCGATTTTTGTCGACAATCCAATGTCACGGTTGTCAAAGCGAATGACAAAAAATCCTGCGTCAATCAGCCCTTTGACAAAGTTATCCGTCCAAAAGACCATCTGCGAACCCAAGCCCAAAATCAGTAGCAAGGGCGGATGACTGGGGTCGCCACCGACTTCGACACACAGACGTAAATTATCATCAATGTCGATAAAGGTAGTCTGCATAAAGTCGCTAATCGGCGATTGGGTGAACTCGAATTGGGTCAAATCCATAACAAACTCATTGTGTTAAGATTATTTATTATTACGATATGATGACTTATACGAAAGACACTGGATTCCTGCATTTGCAGGAATGACGAAAGTATTTTTGGTTTCTCGTCACCCCTGTGAATACAGGGGTCTAGCGTCTTTATTAAGCAAGGTAAATTTGCAAATCGTGTAAGTCCTAATTCTGTTAAAAAATAAAGATGATACTAAAGCCAATCCGCCACTTGTTTTGCCAAAGCCATGCGTTGTTTGCCTGCTTCTTTACCGACTAGCACAAAACCCAATAGTTTTTCGCTATCACCCTTAGCAAAAGCCGACAAAACCATCCCGTCATCCGTCATTTGTTGTTGCCAATCAATGTCATCCGCTGAATAACGAGCCGACACAGGCAATACCACCAACGGCAACGCAGGGGTTTTGATTGCCACAGGCATGGCAGGGTAGTTGACTTTGGTCGGTGGCAGTGTGGGGTCGGTCAGTTGGTCGCTCAAGGTTTTGGCAAGGGCTTTGGCTTGGTTCATCAACGGCATGACATACGGCATAAAACTACCCATCACATTGGCACAGTCACCAATCGCATACACATCCTTGACAGAGGTTTGCAAAAACTGGTCAACCAAAATGCCTTGTTGGGCGGTGCGTGGCAAATGCGTGTCTGTGCTAACGCTATCAGATAATTGGGCGATTTTTAGCCTTGCATTTTCGGCAAGTTGGGTATTGGCAACCAATCCAATGGCGATTAGCACCACATCGGCTTGATGGTGAATAAGGTCAGCGTTGGCATTTTTTACCACGATTTCAACGCCACTCTTACCATCGTTTACATTGTTTAAATTGCCACTGGGTTGAATTGAATCAATCGTCACACCCAGTTCAAACGTTACCCCAACATCTTGCAACGCAGTCTGTAACGCCTCGCCAGCCACAGCAGGCAACTGATTAGCAAGTGGTAATTTGGCATTGTCAAACACGGTAATGTTCAGTGCATTCGCATTATCGGCTGAATTAACTTTACTTGCCAAATCATTGGCAAACTCACAGCCAATTAAGCCAGCCCCAATAATCGCTACGTTAACTTTTCCATAGCCAGTTTCGGCATTGGCTTGGGTGAGTAAGGCATGGATTTTTTGCTGAAATTTTTTATAATCATCCAAATGATTGACCGCAAAAATCCGTTCATTATCCACGTTAACATTTGGCAATAAACGAGGATTTGCCCCAGTCGCAAGCACCAATTTAGCATACGACAATATTTGAGTGGCGTTTGAATTTTGCGTTGCTAAATTAATAGGCTCAACGGTGATGGTTTTCTTCTCAACATCAATATGATTAACTTGGCAAAATTTCATCACGCTAATGGCTAAATTTTCCGCCATTTGTTCGGCACTGGCATTAGCAATGTTGTCCGCCAATTTACCTTGAGCAAGGGCGTTGGACAAAGTCGGCTTGGCGTAGCTGTCCGCCCCATCACGAGCAATCAGCGTAATGGGCGTGTCGGCATTGAGTTTGCGTAGCTCACGAGCCAGCGTGTAGCCTGCCATACCTGCCCCAATGATAATGATAGGGTCTTTAAACGTATTGTCTGACATAAGATTTTTAATCCAATTTAAATTTCAATCATTTCAAAATCTTGCTTACCCACGCCACATTCTGGGCATAGCCAGTCGTCTGGGATATCTTCCCATTTTGTGCCTGCGGAAATACCGTCTTCTGGACAGCCCAATTCTTCATCATAAATCCAACCACATACGATACATTGGTATTTTTTCATTTGATTTGCACCTAACAAGTTATGAATCACGTTGCGTTATTTTAACAGCTTTGGCTAAAAAACGGCTAAAAAGCCCATAAATATTATTAAAATTATAGTGTACAAGTATTCACTGAAATTTTCAATGTTAAGATACATCTGATTGGTGAAACAATGGTAAAATGTAAAAAATATTGATGCTTATAAACCTTGTCCAAAGACACTGGATTCCTGCATTCGCAGGAATGACGAAAATATTTTAATTCTCTGTCACCCCTGCGAAGGCAGGGGTCTAGCGTCTTTTTGAATAAGGTGATTTTATAAATTATCTAAACCTTACACTTAAAAAGAGAAAATCTGATGACCACAAATACCCCAAATCCAACCCACCCATTTTGGCAAATCATCCGCACCGTGCCGAATTTCCCAAAAGCAGGCATTGATTTTTATGACATCACGCCCTTACTTCGTAATCATATTAACGAAGTGGTGCAAGCTTTGTTACAAGCCTTGCCAAATGGATTGTTGGAAGAAGTCGATTGTTTTGCAGGGGTAGAGGCTCGAGGCTTTATCTTTGCCAGTCTATTGGCAGGGCATACTGGTAAAGGTATGGTATTGGTGCGTAAGGAAGGCAAATTGCCACCGCCTGTGGCGAATAAAAGCTATGCGTTGGAGTACGGCTCGGACACGCTTGAGATGCAAGCAGGGCTACCACCTGCCAAAGTGTTGGTGATTGATGATATTTTGGCGACTGGGGGTACGCTCAAAGCCACGATTGGGCTGTGTGAAGAAGCAGGGCATACGGTACTGGGTGCGTTGGTGTTACTGGATTTAGTGGATTTGCACGCTCCATTGGATGTGCCTGTTTATACGGTTTTGACGGCTTAATTAGGAATAACGCATAAATTTGTAGGGGCGTAATGCTTACGCCCTGTGTGAGATTCTAACTTTTTTACAAAGAGGGCTTATGCAATAAGCCCCTACAAGACTGTCTTATTTCTATTTTAAACGACTATAGGTTCCGTGGGTAACTACTTGGTAATTTGGAAAGAATGCTAATATCAAACCAAACTTTGCAATTTAGCTACCAATTCTTCCCTTGCTTTGACAAAGCCATCAATCCCCCCTTGCAATAACTCACTTGCCATTGGGTCTTGGTTTAATTGCTCATTAAAAGTCGCTTCATCAGGTGTTTGCTTATCTAGTTTTTCAAACTGCATATCTGGGAATAATTGACGCTCGATTTTGACATCCATACTCGCCATTTTATCAATTAAATCTGGGGCAATCGTCAACAAATCACAACCTGCCAATGCTAAAATCTGCTCCACACTGCGAAAGCTTGCCCCCATGACTTGGGTTTTGTAGCCGTGTTGCTTGTAGTAGGCATAAATCGTTTTGATCGATTGCACGCCTTTGTCTTCATTAATCGCCACACTTTCCACGCCCAAGTTTTTCTTTTGCCAATCCAAAATCCGCCCCACAAATGGCGAAATCAGCGTAATATTGGCATCGGCACAGGCTTTGGCTTGGTGGAGTCCAAATAGTAGCGTGAGGTTGCAATGGATGCCTTGTTGCTCAAGCTCTCGCCCTGCTTGAATCCCTTGCCATGTCGAGGCGATTTTGATTAACACACGTTCTTTGTCCACCCCTGCTTGCTCGTAGGCTTGGATGTATTCTTTGGCTTTGGCAATGGTCGCTTCGGTATCAAATGACAAGCGAGCATCTACTTCGGTCGATACACGCCCATCAATGAGCTTTAAAATCTCTGTGCCGATATACACGGTAAGTTCGTCAATGACTTTATCAATGTCGTTATGATGTTTGGCTAAACTTTGCCGTAAAATCGGCTCAAAAGCTGGGTCGGATAGGGCTTTGGTGATGAGGCTTGGGTTGGTGGTGGCATCGACTGGTTTTAGGCGTGCGATAGCTTGCAAATCGCCTGTATCGGCGACCACGGTGGTCATCATTTTGAGTTGGTTTAAGGTAGAAGTCATTGTTTTTCCTATTATTAAAGGTAGGGGTATATTAAGTTTTAATTTCCATTTTGCGTAAGGTATTTCTCATCTTTTTCAAAGGGAGATTTTTATTCTCCAAAAAGAAGGAAGCATAGCCCCCTCATTTGTAAAGAGGGGGTTGGGGGAGATTTAGAGCAAAATGTTCAAATGGTGCAAATAATGAACTTAACAAGCCATCTATATTATGTTAAAGCTTACCCAAAAGACACTGGATTCCTGCATTCGCAGGAATGACGAGCAAGTTTGAATGATTCGTCAAACCTGCGTAGGCAGGGGTCTAGCGTCTTTATTTAGCAAGATGAGTAAAGTTTGCATAATTCCTATATCTACCATCTTAACAGAAGTTTAGCGTAATTTTGATGAAAATTTATCATTTTTAGTGAATTTTTCTAGGCATACAGACCAATCATTGATAACCAAAATTTTTATCCCTCTTAACCAAAATTTACCCCAAAAACCGCCTTTAACATGGGGAAATTATCCCTCTAATCCGCCATTTTATGCTAGTATTTACCAAAATACCAAGTATGAGGGAAAACAACATGAGCGAACAAAATTCTTCTAACGATTTATTAGCCTTACGCCAAAAAATTGATACCGTGGATGAGCAAATTCAAAAACTCATCAATGAGCGTGCAGGCTATGCCAACCAAGTGGCAATCGCCAAAAAAGACAGCGAAGATAATCCGATTTTTTATCGCCCAGAGCGTGAAGCCCAAGTTCTTAAAAAAGTGATGGAACGCAATGACGCATTGGGCGGAACATTGCCAGCCGATAAGATGGCTCGCTTATTCCGTGAAATTATGTCGGTGTGCCTTGACCTCGAAGCCCCACAAAAAATCGCTTATTTAGGGCCTGCAGGGACGTTTACTCATGCCGCCTCGCTCAAGCATTTTGGTAAAGCGGCGACTACCGTGCCACTTGCTACCATTAACGATGTATTTCGTGAAGTTGAGGCAGGTTCGGCAATGTATGGCGTTGTGCCAGTCGAAAATTCGTCTGAAGGCGTGGTAAATCATACGTTGGACGGTTTTTTGACTTCGGATTTGAAGATTATCGGTGAGGTTGAACTGCCGATTCATCATCAATTTTTGGTCGGTGAGCATACCAAAGTGACAGCGATTTCAAAGATTTACGCCCATCAGCAAGCCCTTGCTCAGTGCCGTCAATGGCTTGATACCCATTATCCAAATGTCGAGCGTGTGGCGGTGTCGAGCAATGGCGAGGCAGCAAGACGTATCAAAAACGAATGGCATTCGGCGGCGATTGCAGGGGATGTGGCAATGGCTGAGTATGATTTGCATAAACTGTATGAAAATATCGAGGACAATCCGTCCAATACCACTCGCTTTTTGATTGTGGGGCGTGAGGCGGTCGCACCATCTGGGCAGGATAAAACCTCGATTTTGGTGTCTGCCAATGATAAGGCAGGGGCGTTGATTCAGATTTTGCAACCATTGGCAAAACATGGCGTGTCGATGACCAGTATCGAAACTCGCCCAGAGCGTCCAAGTAAGTGGGCGTATGTGTTTTTTATTGATATGCTTGGGCATATTGATGATGACAATGTGCAAAAGGCATTGGCAGAAATCCGCCCACAAGTCAAAGATTTACGCATTTTGGGTTCGTATCCGAAGGCGGTTTTGTAAGAGATAAAATTAAGCGAGAAAACCATGACTATCACACCAGCATTCCCTAGTATTAACGTACTAAAAGCCTATCAAATCGACAAGCCCAACCATGAAATCACCGCCCAATATGGGGTGTCGGATATCATTCGGCTTGCCAGTAATGAAAATCCGCTTGGCTGTTCGCCCAAAGTCGCTACTGCCATTGAGCAATCATTGGGCGAGCTATCTCGCTACCCAGATGGGGCAGGGTTTGCCCTTAAGCAAGACATTGCCAAGTTTTATGGCGTGGATGCCAATGGCGTGGTGTTGGGCAATGGTTCAAATGAATTGCTGAATTTATTGGTGCAAACGTTTGTCAATGATAAAGAGGCAGTGGTGTACTCGCAATATGCGTTTTCGCTGTACGAAGTCGCCAGTATGTTGGTGGATGCCGACCCAGTCGAAGTGCCTGCCAAGCACTTTTCGCATGATTTATCTGCCATGCAACAGGCAGTGTTGGACAACCCCAATACCAAACTGGTATTTATCGCCAATCCAAACAATCCGACAGGCACGTTATTGGACGGTGCAGATATTCGTAAATTTATCAAAAAAATTCCTGCCGATGTGTTGGTGGTGATTGATGAGGCGTATATCGAATTGACCAGTGATTTTGTCAGTAATGACAGTTTAACCTTGCTTGAAAACCATGATAACGTGGTGATTTTACGTACGTTTTCTAAGGCGTATGGGCTGGCAGGATTACGCATTGGTTATGCTATTACCAGTGAGGCGGTGGCGGATATGCTCAATCGCACTCGCCAAGCCTTTAATACCAATATGCTCGCTCATGCAGGGGCAAAAGGGGCGTTGCAAGACCAAGATTTTATCAAACAATATCGAGCATTTAACAGTGAACAACGTGATGCCTTGTATAAAGGTTTTGATTCGTTGGGGTTGGTATATGTCAAATCAGCGACCAATTTTGTGATGGTGAATGTGGGCGATGGTTTGGCGGTGTATCAAGCCCTACTTGAGCAAGGCGTGGTGGTACGTCCGATGGCAGGCTATGGCTTGGTGGAATGGATTCGTGTCACCGTGGGTTTACCAGAAGAAAACAATCGTTTTTTGGATACCTTGGCACAAGTGTTAAGTTGATGTATTTAAAAAATGGTATTGCATAAGAAGTAAGTTTTGCTAATCGTAAGGTGCGTCATACGCACCATCAAAAAAGGTAATCTAAGTTGGTGCGTGAGACGCACCTTACCATTGATTTGTTAAAACTTACCAGTTGAACATTATCAAAAAAATTAAAGTCGTAGGGGCGTAATGCTTACGCCCTATTTGAGATGTGAAATATTGGGCTTATGCCTTGCGAAACAGTGTTTCTCACCTACAATCCGCAATATGATATTTATTGGGTTGGGTATAATTTTGAGCATTATTTATGTCATCTAGTAAACCACTAACTCAGACAAATCAAAATACCCACCACCCATTACTGTGGCATCTGGTGGCGTTATTTATTGTGGTGGTGTGGGGGTCAACGCTTGCCAGTACCAAAGTGCTATTGGCAAGTATGTCACCTGCTCAAATCATGCTCTACCGTGCTATCATGGCGTATGGCTTGTTGTGGGTGATGTCACCTCGGTTTCGCACTTGGCATAGCTTGCACACGGAATTGCTTTATATTGGGGCAGGGCTGTGCGGTATTACGCTGTATTTTTTGACCGAAAACACGGCTTTGATTTATACCTATAGCAGTAATGTGGCGTTGTTGGTGACGGCATCACCCTTATTTACTGTGTTGATTGCCAGTTTTGTGCTAAAAACCCATGCCTTTAATCAGCGAGTATTTTGGGCGTGTATCATGGCATTAGTGGGCGTGGCGTTGGTGATTTATAGCCAAGCACCGAAACACCCTCATCAGTCCGTTACTACCAATTTTGGCAATGATTTACTGGGTAATGGCTTGGCGATTGTATCGGGCTTGGTGTGGGCGTTTTTTGGGTTTTTGATGGCAAAAATGAACGATGGGCTAAACCCGATTGTGCGTATGCGAAAAATCTTTTTTTATGGGATTGTGACGACAGCGATTTATATGGGGTTGGTGGGCGAGGCGTTTGTGAATGTGAAAGCCTTACAGTCAGTCAATTTGGCAAATTTGGGGTTTTTGGGTGGGATTGCTTCTGCGTTGTGTTTTGTGTTGTGGAATCGAGCCAATCATTATTTGGGCGTGGTAAAAACGTCTTTGTATATTTATTTTATTCCGTTGGTGGCGGTGATTTTGGGGGTTGTATGGCTTGGTGAGCCAGTGACCTTGATGACGCTTATCGGTGGGGTGATGATTGCAGGGGCGGTGTTTTTGGCGAACTTTAAAAGACAATGATTTTATAATTAGATTCAGATTAGATTCAGATTAGATTCAGGTTATATTTGACAGATTTTAAATTAATCACTATAATTCTTTTGTTACGTAACTAAACTAAATTTTCTAATTTTTGATATAAGGAATTTTGTAGTGAATAAGCAATCAACTTTTATTGAACATCTTAACAAAAATCGAAAAAGCCAAGCTTCGCAGGTTAGTATGACTATCCGTGTGACTGAAGAGGAGGAAGCTAAGATTCAAGATTTAGCTGATTACTATAATCTGACTAGACAAGAACTAATGTATCAAGCTATTGAGTTTGCAATACTACCAGCTTGGGATAATATAAGAAATCAAAATAACTATGAAATTGACACAAAAATAGAATCTAATGAGAATCAAAACAATTTATTTTATTTATTGAATACTTGTAAGGTACATGATGTGGATGACCATAAACGTATGTTGCGAGAAGGAATAGCGGCTGCTTTTGAAGATGGTTATAAAGAGAAAATTGATTCTATTAAACCAAATTCTACTGTCTTTCTTTATGAATCTGGAAAAGGAATCGTGGCATATGGCAAAGCTGATGCAATAGTAGTTAAAGATGAACACTATGGTATAGCTGATAAAACTCATTATAGAAAATTACATGAGTTCAAGGTCTTAGAACAACCTATTTCATTTAAGGAAATGAATAAGATTCTAGATAGAACCTTAATTCCATTGCAAACGCTTATTCGTATGAAAGATGGAGAAAAAATACTAGATTATTTAAAAAATAGAAGTAAGTAAACTCAAGGCTATGCTATATAGTTAAAGCACCTAACTTTTAAAACAATTTAGGTGCTTTACATTACAAGATATATAAACATGAAGATTTAAAAAATGTTCCAAAAAGTATGTTTTATCGGCTTAGGTCTAATCGGTGCAAGCCTCGCCCAAGCCATGCGAGACCAAGGGCTTGCCAAACAAATAGTCGCTGTCAGTCGCTCACAAACGACCATTGACAAAGGTATCGCCTATGGCTTACTAGACGCTGGCTACCCAACCGCCATCGAAGGAGCAAAAGGGGCGGACTTAATCGTCCTCGCTACCCCAGTGCAAGCGATTAAAGGTATCCTTGAGCAAATCAAAGACGTGATTACCCCCAACACCATCATCACTGATGTGGGTAGTACCAAAGGTAATATCGTTGCCGATGCCATAGCCGTATTTGGCGAGATGCCAACAGGCTTTATCCCTGCTCATCCCATTGCAGGGGCGGAGAAATCAGGTATTGATGCTCGTAATGCCAAGTTGTTTGCCAATCACAAAGTCATCATCACGCCATTGCCGAATGCCAATCCACAAGCCGTCAGCCAAGTGACCGAGCTGTGGCAACGTACAGGGGCAGAGGTTATCAGTATGACCCCACAACACCATGACAATGTTTTGGCTCGTACCAGTCATTTACCTCACTTGTTGGCATTTAACTTGGTTGACCAACTGTCCGCCCATGACGATAATATGGACATCTTTCGCTTTGCGGCAGGGGGCTTTCGGGATTTTACCCGCATTGCCGCCAGTGACCCGACTATGTGGCACGACATTTTTTATGCCAACAAAACCGCCTTGCTCGGCAGTATTGATGACTTTAGCCGACACCTTGCCAACTTGCGTGCGATGATTGAAACTGATGATTCACAAGCCATACTCGGCTTACTCACCAATGCTCGCCACGCTCGCCAACATTTTGGACATATGCTTAATAAAACTGCTTATTTGGAACAACAAACCATGACACAGACTTACATCATCACCCCATCCCAACAATTCACAGGCTCGCACACCGTGGCAGGGGACAAATCCATCTCGCACCGCTCGATTATGCTCGGTAGCCTTGCTGACGGCGTGACCCATGTCACAGGCTTTCTTGAGGGTGAAGATGCGTTGGCAACCTTGCAAGCGTTTCGAGATATGGGCGTAAACATCACCGACCCTAAAAATGGCGAAGTCACTATTCATGGCGTTGGTATTGATGGGTTAAAACCTGCCAAAAATGCCCTGTACATGGGTAATTCTGGCACAAGTATGCGGCTGCTTTCAGGGATTTTATCCGCCCAAAAATTTGACAGCGTGATGACAGGCGACCCAAGCCTATCCAAACGTCCGATGGAACGTGTCGCCAAGCCTTTGCGTGAAATGGGTGCAAAGGTGCAAACCACAGGTGAAAAAGGCACGCCACCGATAAGCATTACAGGCAATCAAGCCTTGCAAGGTATCACGTATGAAATGCCAATGGCATCCGCTCAAGTCAAATCTTGTCTGCTATTGGCAGGATTATGGGCGAATGGCAAAACCACCGTGATTGAGCCAGAAGTCACTCGTGACCACACCGAGCGTATGCTGACCGCATTTGGTTACCCAGTCGAGAAAGAAGGCAATGCGATTAGCATTGTAGGCAGTGGTCGCTTGACCGCTTGTGATATCGCTGTCCCTGCGGATATTTCGAGTTCGGCATTCTTTATGGTGGCAGGGGCGATTGCCAAACAGGGCAACGTCACCATCAAGCAAGTCGGTATCAACCCTACTCGCACAGGCGTGATTGATATTCTAAAACTCATGGGCGCAGATTTGACCCTAACCAATGAAGCCATCGTGGGCGGTGAGCCTGTGGCGGATATCGTGGTGAAATCGTCAAAACTCAAAGGTATCGAAATCCCTGAACACCTTGTGCCGTTGGCGATTGATGAATTTCCTGTGCTGTTTATCGCTTCTGCCTGTGCGACTGGTAAAACTGTGCTACATGGGGCGGAAGAATTGCGTGTCAAAGAATCTGACCGTATTCAAGTCATGGCAGATGGTTTAAAAACGCTAGGCATTGACTGTACTGTGCTAGATGATGGCATTGAGATTATCGGTAAAGGTGACATTGACCATGTGTTTGGTGGTGGTGAAATCGAGTGTCATCATGACCATCGTATTGCCATGAGCTTTACGGTGGCGAGTTTGCGTGCTAGCGATACCATTACCATTCATGGCACGGAAACGGTGAATACTAGCTTTCCGAACTTTGCAGAATTGGTAAATAGTGCGGGTTTAAAAGTGGCAGTAGTTGGTGAGTAATGAATAATGAACTACCCAATCTTTAAATATCATCCAAACGCCTATGATTTAGATATTTTTATCAAAGAGCAAGGTGTTTGTGATGTTTGTGGTAAGCCAAGTGAATTAAAATATGACTGTTCGTTTTATTCGGCTGAAGAACTTGACTATATTTGCCCATTTTGTATCTCTGATGGTAGTGCGAGTAATAAATATGGTGGTCAGTTCAATAATTACTTAAGTATTGAAACTGTGGAGATATTAGAAACCGAAGAGGCTTTTTTACCCAAGAATCCCAACAAACTGTTTGATGAAATTGCCTATCGAACACCTAGCTATCATTCATGGCAACAGCAGTATTGGCTAACTCATTGTAATGAACCTTGTGCATTTATCAGTTATGCAGATGTTGATACGATTCGCCCTCTGCTCGATGAATTAATAGAAGATATTGAGAATAGTGGTTATCCAGCAGAGATGATTAGAAATGAGCTAGGGCGTGATAGTGAGTTGGCAGGATATTTATTTCAATGTGTAAAATGTGGCAAATACCGTTTATATGTTGATGCGAGTTAGGAGTTATTATTTGAAATATAAAGCTTTATTATCCCAAAATCACCTAGCCAATTTATGTTAAAATACCACCCTAAAAAGCATTTTAACAAGAACAAAACAATGGCGACCCAACCCCCACACACTACCGACATCATCAACAGCGAACTACCCACACGAGCCGTTGATGTCACCGACCACGAAAAACCGATCATCGTCACCACCCCCAAAGGTATATTAACCGCATTGGGGGCATTCGTCATTTGGGGATTTTTTCCATTATATTTCAAGCTATTAAAAGACTATGATGCTGTTGAAATCATCGGTCACCGTATCATTTGGACGTTTGTCACCATTTTGGCGATTATGACGATTACCAAAAAATGGCAATGGCTTAAAATAATCAAAGATAACCCAAAATGGTTAGTATACACCGCTATTTCTGGGGCGATAATTTCAGTGAATTGGCTAGTCTATGTTTGGGCGGTCAATCATAACCAAATTCTTGAGGCGAGTTTGGGATACTATATTGGTCCTTTAGTGGGGATATTGTTATCCTTATTGGTGATTAAAGAACGACTCAGACCGCTACAATGGACGGCGGTGGCGTTGGCAGGCATAGGCGTGGTGATTCAGCTTATTGCGATGGGCAAATTACCGTGGGTGTCATTAGGGCTTGCGTTGAGTTTTTCGGTATATGGCTTGATGCATCGTCACACGCCACTTGATGCGTTATCGGCGATGTTTATCGAAACGACCATGCTTGTGCCTGTGTTTATCGGTTGGTTTGCCATGCACGATGTGGCGAGTAGTCAGCTTGCGTTTTGGGTGTCGCCTGATATTGGGCTGTTGATATTGGCAGGCCCGATTACCTTGATACCTTTGCTAATGTTTAACAAAGCCACCAAGATGGTCGCCTTTAGTTTGCTCAGTTTTATGAATTACTTAACGCCATCGTTTATTTTTTTCTTGGCGATTTTCCTGTATCATGAACCTTTTAATATGAGCAAATTAGTGACCTTTGCCTTTATTTGGGCTGGGCTGGCGTGTTTTAGCTATGATTTAATTAAACAACGCAATAAAAATTCTAAGTAAACAATGGAAAATCCCATGACCTCGCAATCGCAAGACCAACAAAATCCTGATATCTCAGAAAAAGCCACACCAGAACCCATGCACGAATCGCTATATTCTGCTTCGGATGCACTGGCAAAAGTCCATGCCGATAATCTGCACCAAAGCCAAACGCCACGGCTAACAGGTAATTCTACAGATACGGTATTTATCAAGGGGTTAAAGGTCGATGCCGTGATTGGCGTGTATGAGTGGGAGCAGAAAATTACCCAGCCGTTGATTTATGATATCGAGATGGTCGGCTGTCAATACCAAGCCTCACAAACCGATGATATCCATGATGCGATTAATTATAAAAGCGTGAGTGAGCGAGTTGCCGAAGTCAGCCTTGCCAATAAAGTGGCATTGCTAGAACGCTTGGCTCATCTGGTGGCAGAGATGATTTTGGCGGAATTTGCCCCAGAAAAAGTCACCATCACCATTCACAAACCTACCGCCATCAAAGAAGCGGATAGTGTTGGGGTGAAGATTACTCGATTTCGTCAGAATTAATAAACCTTAAACCATGAATACACCCAACTTTCTCATCACAGCAAGCCTGTTATCGTTAGCAAGTAATGTCAAAGCCGAGCATTATTTGGCAAATTGTCAGCATCAACTTGCCAATTTAGGCGAGCTTATCGTCACGCCTGTCTTGCTCAATGATTGTCAAAACACCCTGCTCGATGTACCCGTTTATCATAATCAAATTGGCGTGTTGCAATTCAATGAACCGATGGGTGTGCAGGATTTTTTGGCAATGACCAAACAGTTAGAACAGGAAAATGAGCGAGGGGAATTTGCCAAGCCGTTGGTGACGCTTGATGTCGATGTATTAGCGGTGCAAGTTGTTTCAGCGGAAAGTGGTAAGTTTGATAATAAAAATATTGATTTGGCAGGTTTTGGTTTTAGCCCCATCCTTGATAATTGGTGGGCGATAACCAGACGGCTACCGCTTGCCAGTTATGATAAACAAGGGATTGAGCAATTACCGATGGATTATGTGAAGTTGTTTCAAAAAATGTAGGAATGACAGATTAGCTACTCATTGTCGGTATCGTCATCACTATCAATACACAGTTTTTTCATACGATAGCGTAATGAACGGAAGGTTGTATTGAGCAACTGAGCTGCCTTGGTTTTATTGCCCCCTGTTTGATTAAGGGCAGTGATAATCAGTTGACGTTCTTGATTGAGTAGGTATTCTTCCAGCCCTTCTGGCGGTAATTCACAAAAATTTTTATCCGTATTTTGCCGATTATCAGATGTTGTATTAGCAGTATTCGAGGCAGTGTGAACCGTTCCCATGACTTTGGCAGGAATGGGGGCGATGGTTTGGATGACTTTATCGGCTTTTTCGGGTTTATTGCCGTGAATATTGATCGAGGTATTGACGGTCAATTGGGTGTCAAACGCCCCATTACCATACATCAACATTTTTTTACTAGTATCCGCAGGTTTTGTGCTGGTTTGGCTAGTAGGTTGATGGGTGGGTTGTAATGGTGGTGGCGTGTGATTGTTCCCATTATCCGCTATATTTTCCCGATTCATAGTGTCAAAGCCAGTGGGTTGAGCCATCACTTGTTTAGCAAAATCATCATTGGACGTTTCGGCAATATTAGATGGTGTGGCTGTATGAGCCGTTGGTTCGGTAGTTGTTTTGGGGGTATTGTTGGTGACATGGTTGCTCGTTAGGTTCAGATGCTCCGCACCGATAATATGCCCATCCGACAGGGTAATGGCACGCTCTAGCATATTGCGAAGCTCACGCACATTGCCCGAATAGTGGTGTTGTAGCAGGGCGTGTTCCGCTTCATCGGTAAGTTCTGGGGTTTGTTCAAGCCCCCAATCTTGGGCGATGAGTTGCAAAAAGTGTTTGGCGAGAATGCCGATATCTTGTTTGCGGTCGTTTAGACTGGGTAAAATCACCTCAATCACGTTGATGCGGTAATACAAATCTTGGCGAAATTCGCCTTTATCGACTAGACGAGCCAAGTTTTTATGGGTCGCAGACAATAAACGAATGTCAACAGCGACCTCTTGTGTGCCACCAATAGGGCGGATTTTTTTCTCTTGAATAGCTCGCAAGAGCTTGACCTGCATGGCTAAGGGCAAGTCTGCCACTTCATCCAAAAACAGCGTACCGCCATTGGCTTGTTGAAAAAGCCCTTCTTTATCGGTGGTTGCCCCTGTAAAACTGCCTTTTTTATGCCCAAAAAACTCACTTTCCATCAGCTCTGATGGTATCGCTCCACAGTTGACAGGCACAAAACTGGCGGATGCTCGTGGGCTTAAATCGTGAATCAATTTGGCGACCACCTCTTTACCTGTACCAGATTCCCCCCACAAAAATACAGGGGCTTGGCTACGAGCGAGTTTTTGGATGGTGGCTTTGAGTTTTTCGATGGGTTCGGAATGACCAATTAGCCGATTGGCAAAAGGGTCTGGGGCTTGCGTGCTTTGGGCTTGTTCGACATCTTGGGCGACTTTTAGGGCATTTTCGACCAGTTGGCGTAAGCGAGGCAATTCTAATGGTTTATTGACAAAATCAAATGCCCCCAGTTTTAGTGCCTCAATCGCCAAATCCATGCTACCATGAGCCGTGATGACAGCGACAGGTGTGGTGGGGTGTTCTTTATTAATTAGTTTAACAAGGTCGAGTCCAGACCCATCAGGCAATCGCATATCGGTCAAGCAAAAGTCAAAATGATGATTGGCTAAATGCTCAACCCCTGTGGCAAAATCATACGCCACCATCGATTCGATGCCCATTTTTTTGAGCGTCATTTGCATTAATCGACATAAGTCGGCTTCATCGTCAATAATGAGTGCTAATGACATAAGTCTGACAATCCTTTTAAATTATAAATATGCTTGTTAAAATAAAGGGTTAGCTTTTTATTTAAAGTCACACAAATGGGACAAAAGGGTAACAATCGGTTGATTTTAACGATTATAGCATAAACTGACAATTTGCGTCAGTTATTGGTCGGATTTTGCGGTTAGAATACGAATATTAGGATAAGGTCATGTTAAAACTCACATTTTTGGGGACATCGGCAGGCGTACCCACCAAACAGCGAAACGTCACAGGGCTGGGCGTATCGCTGATAAACCCCTATAGCACCACCAAAGACACGCCTTGGCTACTGATTGACTGTGGTGAGGGGACACAGCACCAAATTCTGCATACGCCGTTGTCGCTTCAGCAGTTGCGAGCGATTTGCATTACCCATGTTCATGGCGACCATTGTTATGGCTTGGCAGGGCTATTGGCGAGTATGTCGATGAATGGACGCAAACAGCCGTTGACCTTGATTGCTCCACAGGCAATTGGCAATTTATTGGATAGTTTGACCTTGCATACCGAACTATATTTTAATTTTAACATTGATTTTATCAGTCTTGAAAGTTTGTCTTTAACCAATCAGCGGTTTAAAGCTGTTGATTTGTCATTATCAGACAGCCATCAATTGACGATTGAGCCGTTTGCGTTGTCCCACCGTGTTGCCAGTCATGCGTTTAAAATTTGCCAAACCTTGCATACCGTACAGCTAGACACCGCCAAACTTCAAGCGATGGGCGTGCCACCGAGTGCGGTATGGGGCAAGTTGCAACATGGCTATGATGTGACGCTTGAGGATGGGCGGACGCTATTGGCTAAGGATTTGACCGAGGCAATCAGCCCCACCACAGCTATCATCGTGGCAGGGGATAATGATACGCCGAGCTTGTTGCGTGAGGCGTGTCAAGGCGTGAGTTTGTTGGTGCATGAGGCGACTTATACCCAAGCGATTGCCGATAAAATCGCCCAACGAGGGGATGGCTTTGACCCTCAGCATTCGAGTGCCAAGCAAGTGGCGAGCTTTGCTCAGTCAGTGGGATTGCCGAATTTGATTTTGACGCATTTTAGTGGTCGCTTTCAGCCATTTGACAAGCCGAGCCATACCACGCTCAATATGGGGCATTTGCGTGAGGAAGTGGGAAGTTTTTATCAAGGAAAGTTTTGGTTAGCGAATGATTTTGATGAGTTTGAAGTGCAACAAACAAGGGTAAAAAGAAAAACCACAAATAGATGATTTTTCGACTAAAAAACAAAAAAGACGCTAAGTGATAAGCGTCTTTTTTACTTCAATTATTCGACCATTATAAACCGTTACAATTGGCATAATAAGTCGTGGTAGCGGGCCAATCCGAGAAAATCCCTTTTACGCCCACTTCTTTAGCAAGCACATCCACCAAATGATACACATCACCATCATTGTTGGTTAGGGCATTAATACCTGTGTAATACCAACCGCCACCACTCGCCAATGGGCCAGAACGCTCAATCGTCCATGTAATCAAGCCAAACCCTTGAGCCTTGGCTTGTTTGGCAAACTCACTCGGAGCGATTTTGCCATTAGCATTAGTCACCAGTAGCCATGTGGCAGGGGCAAGGTTCTGCACGCCCATCGCTTTAAGCTCTGCCATGCTGTATTTCCAAGTATTTGGATTTTGTGGGTCAAAGGTCATGCCGTCTTTTGAGGCATTGCTGTCATCCATTAGGAATACGGCTGTTTTGGCATAGTCTGGGTTGTTGGCAATCCAGTATTTGATATCGTCAAGATTGAATGATTGGACGATAGTTTGGTCGGCGGTGTAATTAAATTGCTTGAGCGTGTCAATCAATTGCTTGCGGTAGTTGTCATAAGTATAGCCATTATGAGGCATGGTAATAGTCGGTTGTTTTAGCTCTGGCGTGACTTTGACATTC
The DNA here is from genome assembly GCF_048551375.1 of Moraxella sp. TY6. Lineage (NCBI taxonomy): Bacteria > Pseudomonadati > Pseudomonadota > Gammaproteobacteria > Moraxellales > Moraxellaceae > Moraxella > Moraxella sp. TY6. The sequence goes on from NZ_JBLYZJ010000002.1 coordinate 54,380, forward strand.
ATTTGTTTAAACAAAGTCAATGCGTCTTTTAGGCTCATCAGCGTACCATTTTGACTATAAAGGTCGGTGCGGAAAGACGGTGTGCCTTTTAGGTATTCTTCAACGGTTTTGGCATTCGGATTTGCCCCATCTTGTTTGGCTTTTAGGGTTTTAAATTCTGCCAAAGTAATGTCCGAAGTCAAACATTTGGCAGAGGCAGGCGTGAGTAGCTTGCCAGTCGCATCAAATGTGGCTGGGGTGAAGTTTTGGCTACATTTACTGGCAAGTGGGGTCGCTAAAATATTGGTGGTGGTGTGTAAATCCGCATCCGAATGACGGCAAACCAATTCATGGTCTTTGGTAAAGGCGACATCACATTCTTGTACGCCTGCCCCTTGTTGATTGGCAGACATATAGCTTTCACGACTATGCTCTGGAAACTGCAAAGTCGAACCACGGTGGGCAATCGAAAACTCGGTACGTTTTGGGGCTTGGTAGGCACAGCTTGCTAGTTTGTCTTTGACCGCCCCTGCGTCCATGTCGTTGACCAAATACTGCGGACGTACCCCATAAGTTAAGGCAGGTTGTGAAAGTAGCTTATCGGCAGTCACAGTCGTGCTTGGGTTGGAGGGGGGTGTATTGGATTGAGGGGTGTTGGGTGAAGGTGTGTTATTTGACGTGTTGTTTTTATTGTTGTCGTTGTTGTCATTATTGCAGGCGGTTAGTGACAAGGTACTGGCGATAGCAAGGGTGATAAGGTGGCGTTTATGGTTGAACATCAGTGATTCCTCAAAAGTATTTAAATGTTTACACAGTTAACAGGTTTTTTGTGAAATTAACATGACGATAACATGATAGTTGTGTGACAGGCATAGGTAGGAGTTATCTTTTGAAATAACAAAAAGTTATCAAAATTTATTTAAGCATAATATTTTTTTAAACTTACCAGTCAGAAAAAATTGCCTCATCTCAAAATATAATTATGTATTATCATTTTAATTTATGTTATTTTATTTATCATTTTTTTAATTTATAACCATTATTTTTAGGTGGCTTAACCATAAGTTAAGCATGGCAAATTTGTTCAACTAGGAGCGACTTTATGCAAATCGGTGTACCAAAAGACAACTCCCCTTATGAAAAACGTATCGCCATTACCCCTGATACGATTAAAAAGTATATCAAAGCAGGGCATAACGTGGTGGTAGAGCGTGATGCAGGGCAAGGTTCGTTTATTACCAATGAGGCATTGGAGCAAGCAGGGGCAAAGCTTGTGGATGATGCCATTAGCACCAGCGACATTGTATTGACGGTTAATAGCTTGCCAGTTGAGCAAATTAATCAATTGAAACAAAATGCCATTGTCATCGGTATGATGAATCCTTATCGTAACGCCAATTTGCAAGATTATGCCAATCGTGGGGCAAGTGTATATGCGATGGAGTTATTACCTCGTACCCTTTCTCGTGCTCAAAATATGGACGTATTGTCGTCACAAGCCAACTTGGCTGGTTATAAAGCAGTGATTTTGACAGCCAATGAGTTTGGTCGTCCATTTCCGATGTTTATGACCTCGGCAGGAACGGTCAAACCCGCCCGTGTTGTGATTTTGGGTGTGGGTGTGGCAGGGTTACAAGCGATTGCAACGGCTCGCCGTCTAGGTGCGGTCGTTGAAGCCAGTGACTTACGTCCAACTGTGCGTGACCAAGTGGAATCAGTGGGCGGTAAATGGCTCGATGTACCAATGAGTGATGACGAAAAAGCCAAAGCCAAGTCAACAGGTGGCTATGCGTGGACACCGTCTGAGCAATATATCAAAGACCAAGCCAGTGTCGTGGATAAAGCAGTCAGTCAAGCGGATATCGTCATTACCACGGCTCAAGTACCAGGACGCAATGCCCCTCGTCTGATTCATCAAGCCACCATTGATAAGATGAAATCAGGTGCGGTGATTCTTGATATGGCAGTCGAAACAGGCGGTAATGTCGAAGGGTCAGTGGTCGGACAAAATATCATCACGCCCAATGGTGTGACGATTATGGGAACACCTAATATTCCGTCAACCTTGGCAACCCAGTCCTCAGCACTCTATGCCAATAATTTGTATAACTTTTTTGCTACTTTAGTGGATGACAATAAAGCCTTTGCATTAGACCCCAATGAGGAAATTCAAAAAGCCTTGCTCGTCACCCATCAAGGTCAAGTATTGTTAGCCAGTCGCTAACCCATTTTAAGCAAGTAACAGGGCAAAATGCCAATAAAACCCCACCCCAACCCTCCCCTTAACAGGGGAGGGAGCGGTTCTCCCCCTGTTAAGGGGGAGTTAGAGGGGGTTAAAAATTGTTCGGTTACTTAAACCGTTTTAAATGTTAGGAGGTTTTATGTTAATGAGCATTTTAGCGACTGCAACGTCTGCAACGCCTTTTGTGGCAATTTTTAGTATTTTTGTGTTAGCAATTTTTGTGGGTTATTACGTGGTTTGGGGTGTAACGCCTGCTTTACATACGCCACTTATGGCAGTGACCAATGCGTTATCGAGTATTGTGGTTGTCGGTGCGATGCTACAGACAGTAACGATTGATGGCAATATGTTTACCCCAACCAGTTTATTGGGAGCATTTGCGGTATTTTTAGCCAGTATTAATATTTTTGGTGGTTTTGCCGTCACTGAGCGTATGCTTGCCATGTTTAAATCCAAAGACAAATCAAAAGATAAACCAGCCACTAAAGCTGAAGCCAACAAAGAAGGAGATGCCTAATGAATGAGAATATGAATTGGGTCGCCCAGCATGCTGATTGGTTTTATTTGGTCGGTGCAGTGCTGTTTATCTTAACTTTGCGTGGTTTATCAAGCCCAAAAACGGCAATCCGTGGTAATCGTTTTGGTATGATTGCGATGGCGATTGCGATTATTACTACTTTTTTCTTAGCACCTAGTCCTGTATTTGTTTTGATTGTTGGGGCGATGATTTTGGGTGCGGTGGTCGGTACGTGGAAAGCTCGCACCGTTGCCATGACCCAAATGCCTGAAACCGTGGCATTAATGCACTCATTGGTCGGTCTTTCTGCTGTTGCGATTGCGTTGGCAAGCGTGCTACATAAGGGTGTTCAGCATGATACGGTAGGTCGTTTTGAGTTGTTTGTCGGTTGCTTTATCGGTGCGATTACCTTTTCGGCTTCGATGTTTGCGTTTGGTAAATTGGCTGCCAAAAAATGGGCGAAAACCCTTAAAGGTGGCTGGGTTAAGCCTGTGCAAGCCGTGTTGTTTATCGCCATGATTGCTTGCGGTGCAGTATATTTTATGACCGAGTCCATGCCAGCTTTCTATGCCATGACCGCATTGGCAGTGGTGTTTGGTTGGATGTGGATTGCCCCGATTGGTGGCGGTGATATGCCTGTAGTCGTGTCATTGCTCAACTCATTTTCAGGTTGGGCGGCGGCAGGGATTGGTTTTACCCTTGGCAACTCAATGTTGATTATCGCTGGCTCATTGGTAGGTTCATCAGGGGCGATTTTGTCCTACATCATGTGTAAAGCCATGAATCGCTCACTTCTTAACGTGTTATTCGGTGGTATTACCACTACCTCAAGCAGTGCAGGTGAAGAAGACACAGGACCAAAAACCTACCGTACAGGTTCGCCAGAAGATGCTGCCTTTATGATGGAAAACTCAAGCAGTGTGGTCATCGTGCCAGGCTATGGTATGGCTCAAGGTCGTGCTCAAAATGCCGTAAAAGAGCTATATGAGATGCTCAAAGAAGAAGGCGTGGATGTCCGCTTTGCGATTCACCCTGTCGCAGGTCGTATGCCAGGACACATGAACGTATTGCTTGCTGAAGCGGATGTACCGTATGAAGATATCCTTGAAATGGATGAAATCAACTCAGACTTCGCAGGTACGGATGTGGTCTTGATTATTGGGGCAAATGACGTTGTCAACCCAGCGGCTAAAGACGACCCAAATTCACCGATTTTTGGTATGCCGATTTTGGAAGCCTCAAAAGCCCAAACCGTGATGGTGATTAAGCGTTCTATGAGTGCAGGCTATGCAGGGCTTGATAACAGCTTGTTCTATATGGATAAAACCATGATGATTTTTGGGGATGCCAAAAAAGTAGTCGAAGACATGATTCGTCACCTTAATGGTACAGGTCACTAATAACATGTTTATTAATAAAAGCCTCGACTATGTTGTCGGGGTTTTTTATTTGTTATAATCCACTGAAATAAGCAAGGAAAGCTCATGAATTTATTACTTCGTTACCTGATTTTATGTTTGACGTTTAGAACCAAACAGACACCCAAATTCACCGATGTGGTCAGTCGTGATTATCGTATTTTGCCACATGATATGGGCTTTCGTGACCATGTGCCGAACTATCGCTATTTGAGCTTTATTGAGCTGAATGTACAACAGTGGCTGATGCAACAAAGCACGATTGAAGGGGCAAGGTGGATAATTGCTTCTCAGCAAATGACGTATCTAAAACAAGGTAGGTTTTTTGATAAAGTTACCTTAAACAGTCAAGTATTGGGATGGGATAGCAAGTATTTTTATTTTCGCCATGAGTTTGTGGTTCGAGGCAAGGTGATAGCGGTGGCGTTGACCAAGTTTGTGTTAATGGCAGAGGGTGAGATTTTACCCACCACTTGTATCGCAGATAAAGCCGAGCAACACCATCCTGCCATCCGTAGTTGGCAGACGAATTTAAATGAGATTAAACAACTAGATACCATTAAATAAGGTAAGATTATGACACTCAAATGGAACGACACCCTTGATATTGCAATCGAATTGGCGGAAAAACACCCTGATGTCGATGTGCAGTATATTCGCTTTACCGATTTGCACCGTTATATCACTGAGCTTGAAGACTTTGGCGATGACCCAGAAAAATCCAATGAAAAAATCCTCGAAGCCATCCAAATGGCGTGGCTTGACGAATTGGATTGATAATTAACTGTTTATAAAAAATCCTCAATCGGTAATTTACCAATGAGCCACACCAACAACCGTTGTTTCCAGTTGCTATCTGGCTCATCGCTAAATACCTTGAATGGGTCACTGCTATAATCTTGCCATAGCAACTTATCATTATCCACCGCCACCACATACGCCAATTCTTTTTGCCAATTCTCAATGGTATCATCAAGTTGACCTGCCAAAATCGGACTGTGAATAATCGCCCCCATTTCGGTATTGACCGAAGCCGAGCGAGGGTCAAAATTAAACGAACCAACAAACAATTTTTCGCCATCAATCGAGAAAGTCTTGGCGTGTAGGCTTGAGCTACTGCGATTAATCCAACGGTGGCGTTCACGGTGCTGACGGCGATAATGACGGCTATGTCGGTGGCGATGCGGTTTGGTATGAGAAGAGGCTTGGTCTTGCTGATTATCCGTATGGCGGTGTAAGCGTTTTGTCAAGCGATGATAAATTTGTCCCCCAAGGCTAGTATCTTCTGTCGGTGGCGATTTTAATACGTTTTGCATTGAGTCTTGCTGTGTTGCTTGCTCTGATGAGGGTTGAGCATTTGCACTGCTGTGTTCAATCGTTTGACGGTTGGCTTTGAGTTCAAATAAACGAATGTTCCCCATCAACAATGGCAGACGGTATCGCATATACCCTGCGTGTACTGCTATCACATCATTGGCAGTCAGTGAGTTGGTCAGAATATTGACCTCAATGCCTCGTTCCGATAGAGCAACCAGTTGCTTTGTCCAAGCTTTAGTCGGTACAAAATAAGGCGATACAATCGTTAGGCTTTTTTGTGGGGATAACAGGCTACTGGCGATTTGCTCGATTAAATGTAGGTCTTCGTTAGTTTCGAGGTTGTCATCATCAGTGGGGCGTTTAGAATTAAGGTCACGCAACTCTTGGGTATTGTAAGGGCGTGACATTAGCTGATAATTCTCAAGCCGTTGTTGACGAAATTGGTGTTTTTCGGCACGGGTCATGCGGTTTTTTTGTAGTAAATTATCGGGTAACGCCTTGGTCGGTGGGTCGCTGACAAATGCCACTTTTACCCATAAAAATTCCAGTTCACCTGATGATAAATTGTCCAAAAAATCACTATCACTCAATGCTCTGCGATAGCTTGCCGTTTGGGTTTGGTATTCGTCATTATTAAGCTTGGATAAATCGACAGGCTTGAGTGACTTGGTGACAATTAAGGATAACGGAAAACTGGCGTGGCTGTTCCAATAACGGTCAAAATCGCTCGATACATCATTGACCACTTCGCCAATCGCCAATACATCAAGGTCGGCAAAGTTGACTTTTTCATTGATGTTAAAATACTCGTCACCGATGTTGCGACCACCAAAAATACAGGCTTGGTTATCAACAGTAAAGGATTTATTGTGCATACGGCGATTGAGGCGTTTTAGGGCAGTAAGATAGCCGAATATACGAAAATAGCGATTCATAAATGGATTAAATAACCGCACTTCAATATTCGGATGGCTATCAAGCGTTTGCAATACAGGGTCTATGCCAACGGTATTGTTATCGTCCAACAGCAGACGCACTCGCACGCCACGCTCGGCAGCTCGCCAAATCTCATAAAACAACAATCGACCTGAGGCATCGTCATGCCACATATAATATTGTAAATCGAGGGTGTTTTCGGCAAGTTGAGCGAGTAACACTCGGATGTTTAACGCTTCATTGCCATCATAAATGGCATAAATACCTGATAAATCCGATTGGGCATTGTCTGAGGTTGGTGTGGTATCATCAATATCTGTTTGGTGTTCAAAGCGAGATAAAAGCTGGCGTAAGCGGTTGTTTTCGCCGAGTTGTTCATGTAAAAAATAACTATCTTTAATCCCCTCAAGGCTTGGTAAACGGTGATTGGCAATACCAACTAACAAAATAATTAACGAAACAATAGCGATGATTATCCATAAGCCATAATCATACACCCAACTTAGATGTGTGAGCCAACGAAACCAATCTTCCGCTAGCAAATCCAGTGGCAGTAAATTCAATACAAGTGAGTCAAGGGCTACCAATGCCAAATCTTTTAGTCCTAAGTGCCGAAACAAAATTATCTTATAAGTAAAAGGAAAAAATTATCAACGGTTTTCCATTCGCCCTGAGCTTGTCGAAGGGTAGGAAAACCCACTTCGCTAGGCTCGTCTTGCGAAGCAGTGCTTCTCAGGTTCGACAAGCTCACCACGAACGGTTTTAATCGTTTAAATTTGTTCAGTTATTTACAAGTTATTGAGTATTTGAGTGAGATTGTAGGTATTATGCAATAAATTTGGCATTACACAAGTCATATCAAGTTATTTATCGGTAAACATTGTAATGAATAAACGCTAAATTTTTGCTAAAATAACCGCCTTTTTTATTCATTTAAAACATCAAAAATGCGGTTAAAACAACTCAAACTCGCTGGCTTTAAATCCTTCGCCAACCCATCCACCTTTCACTTTCCCAAGAACATCACTGCCATTGTTGGGCCTAATGGCTGTGGCAAATCCAACGTCATTGATGCGATTCGTTGGGTATTGGGCGAGTCGTCTGCCAAACAACTGCGTGGCGGTGCGATGAGTGACGTGATTTTTGCAGGCACACAGGACAAACCTGCCAAAAGCCTTGCCAGTGTTGAACTTGTTTTTGAACATACCCAAGGTGACGAAGATGGCAAAGGCGGTATTCATCACCCCCTCAACCTGTATCACGAGCTATCCGTCCGCCGTCAGATGAGCAAGGACGGCAAATCCGATTATTTTATCAACGGCACAAAGGTGCGTAGACGTGATGTGGTGGATATTTTTCTTGGCACAGGCTTGGGGGCGAGGTCGTATGCGGTGATTGAGCAGGGCATGATTGGGCGGATTATTGATGCCAATGCCTTGCAACTGCGTGAGTTTATCGAAGAAGCCTCTGGGGTGTCACGCTACCAAAGTCGCCGTGAAGAAACCCAAAAACAACTCACCACTGCCGAAGATAATTTGGCACGTTTGCACGACATGGCAAGCGAATTGGCAGTGCAACAAAAACGCCTTGAAAGCCAAGCCAAAACCGCAAAGCTTGCCCAAACATGGCAAACCGAAATGGATAATGCCAGCCAGCAATTGTTAATCGATGATTATGGGCAGGCGTGGCAAAAACAACAGCAGTTACAGCAAGAATTTGGTAAAATTAGCCAACAAGTGACTGCTAAAAAAACCGAAATTAACCAGTTAATGAGCGAGCAACAGACCGCCCAACGCCATATCAGCGAGCAACAACTTGCCTATCAACATCAGCAAAACCTCGCAGGACAACACTGGCAACAGCACCATGAAGCCCAAAGCCTTGTCACCCAAGCCGACAAGCAACTGGAAAATGATAACCAACGCTTGACGGTGTTGACCGCTGAAATTAGCCGTTTTGCCGACTATCAACAGCAATTAACTGAGCAAAAACAGCAAGCCCAACAAAAAATTGTCAACTTACCCCAACAATTATCTGTGTTAACTGAGCAAATCAATCGCTTGCGAGATGAGCAACACGAGCTAAAAAACCAACGTCAAGATGTGGCAAGTGAGTTGGTGAAATTAAACCAACAAAAACAAGACCTTGAAAAACAACTGGCGGTGGCTGAAAATGGCTTAAAGCACCACGATAGCAACCAACAACGACTGAAAAAACGTGAGCAAGAACACGCCCATGCCTTGCAAACATGGCAAACCGCCAAAGCTCAATTTGATAGCGAATTTGCCGATTTTGATGTGGGTTCAGGTGACGGTAGTGATGAAGCTAGTGACAGCCAACTAGCAAAACTCACCGATACTATCGAACGCCTAGAAAATCGCATTATCGCACGCCAAGAAGAGCTAGCCGACCAAGCGGACGAGGTCGAGAGCCTAACTCGTCAGCATCGCCAACTTGAGCAACAACGCCACACATGGCAAACCGAACAGCAAACCTTGCAAAATCTGCTCGACCGCTTAAATGAACAAGAACAACAAGCCAAGCAAACATTGGCAAAAAACCAAAAGAATGCCAACGACAATTCGCCAACGTTACCGCTGTTAGCACACACGTTGACGCTAACCGAGCAAGGTAAAACCCACGTTGAAACATTGGATAGCGTGTTGGCATTGATGGCAAATTGGGCGGTTTTTGACAATGATTTAACCAATGCCAACCTTAATTTTAATCAATTTAATCAAGCGGTGACGTTGTTTTCCCAAAAACAATTTTCGCAAAATCAAAGTCCTTCCACTAAGCTGATTGATGTAGCAAATTGGCTAAAATTTTCCGATTTAATTCAAAGCCCTAGTGTTGCGATTTTTGAACGGATTTGGCTGTATAATGGTGAGGTGAGCCATGCAGAATTTGAAGCATTTTTTGCCCAAATTCAGCCCCAATTAGCCGAAGATTGGTTATTGGTAAAAGCGGAAGAAATCTTATATTTGCTCCATCAAACGCTAGTCATCAATCTATCTGCGTTGATAGCAGATTTACATAGTGATAAAAAAAATCAAACCACGCCCACACTGGGTTTAAGCCAAAAAATCCAACATCAAACCCGCATTGATGAATTGCAAAATTTGATTGATAAACAAAAACCGCAACTTGAACGTGTCAGCATGGCGTTGCAACAGGCGACTGTCAGTCTTGAAGAATGGCAAGCCCAAGACCGTACCGCACGCCAAGAATTGACGCAATTAATGGGGCAAAAGCAAAGCCTCGCCACGGCAAAAATCCAACGTGAACACCGTTACCAGTCCGCCTTTGATAAATTACAAAACGATAAGCAACGCCTTGATACAGACGAAATTCGGCTAACTAAAGAAAAAAATAGCCTAAGCAACAATATCAGCCAAGAGCAACAAAAAGTCAGTGACTTGGGCGAAGAATTAGCGACTTTAAAGCCAATTTTGCACCAAAAAATCGAAACACGCCAACAGCTTGATGAGCAGTTACAAACCCTTACCACTCAGCAACGAACCCTAGAGCAACAACAACAAGGGCTAAACCAACAGCTTGCCACAGGGCAACTGCAAATCACTGTCAGTGAACAACAACTTGCCAAAGCCGAACAAGACCAAGCGAGAATCCAAGCCGAACACAGCGAACTTCAGCAAAAAATCCATCAGCAAACCGAACAATTGCCAATCTTACAGCAACACGTCAATGAACAAGCCGAAAATTTAGCGACCGCCAATCAGACGTTACAGCAATTAGCCGAGAAACTGGCAGAATTAGAACAACATTTTAGCCATATCCAACAGGCGTTTCATGCCGAGCAGGCGAGTTTTGCCAATTTACAACAACAATGCCATACCACCGACACCGCTTTGGCATTGGCAAAACAAACCTTGGGCTTGATTGTCGAGCAATTTGGTGAACGAGAATGGGCATTGCCAAACTTTGAGCATTTGACAGATAAAACTGAAACGGCTGAAAATGCCGATAACAGCCAAACATTATCCTTACTTGGCAAAACTGAGCGTAAGACCCTACAAAACCAAATTAATCAATTAAAAAGCCAAATCCAACAGCTAGGGGCAGTTAATCACACCGCAATGGCAGAACTGACCGAAGTCAATAGCCGACTTGAGCCGTTAGCTGAGCAAATCAGCGACTTGACCGCCAGTATCGACAAGCTACAACAAGCCATCAAGCAGATTGATAGTCAAACCAAGGCGTTGTTTTTGGGCATGCTTGCTGATGTTAATTTGGAGCTTAATCGACTATTTACCCAAGTGTTTGGCGGTGGTAAAGCTGAGTTGATTTTGAGCGAAGATGGAGCGGATGGCTGGCAGTCTGGGCTTGAATTGATGGCACAGCCGAAAGGTAAAAAGAATAGCCGTCTTGCCTTGCTGTCAGGCGGTGAAAAAACCTTGACCGCATTGAGCCTTGTGTTTGCGATTTTTAAACAGCAACCTGCCCCATTTTGTGTGCTTGATGAAGTCGATGCACCACTGGATGATGCCAATGTCGAGCGTTTTACTCGCTTGATTGAACAGCTTGCCAAAGACGTGCAGTTTATTTTTATCAGCCATAATAAGCTGTCGATGCAAATCGCTGATGAACTCAAAGGCGTGACAATGCCAATCGCAGGGATTTCAAAGCTAGTGAGTGTGGATATGAGCGAAGTCGCAGATTATTTGCAAGCCAATTAAAAGCCAGTTAAATTGCATCAAAAGTTGGTTTTTGGTAGCTCAAAACAGTAACTCATGCTAGTATATTTAGCAAAATATTAATGGCAATAGCGATAAACCTAAAAATAGTGAAATTAATAACAAGGTAGTGATTATGTCTGTGACATTTACTCAACTTATTTTGATGATAATGGCGGTAATAGCGATTGTTTGGGGTATATATATGATTAGCAAGGCATTAAAAGCCAAGCAAGTCGTATCATTAAATACAGAAGCCATCGAGCATGATAAAGATGGTTTGCCGATTTTACCTCGCCACCAACGTCCAGCAGTGGTTGAAACGTTGAAGCGACAGGACGAAGTGGTATTGGACAACGCATCCGCAGACGTGGTGCTAAGTGCTGACAATACAGAGCTACTCATTGACCAACAGCTACTAGATAGCCAAAGTGTTATTACTAAATCTACGCACGTTTCAGCCCCTGCCCAAGAAAATCCAGCACCTGTGGCAACGGTCGAGCATGATGATGCGTTTAGTTTATTGGCAAATGCGACCGAAACCATTAGACCTGTGGTGCATGCCTTTGATGAGAGTCAAGTAAAAGCAGAAACACTTGAACTGACTAGTCCGATTTTGGATACGCATATCCAAGCCCAAATTGACCAAGAACAAAATAACCCACTTAATAATGCCGTGCAGAATATTAATATCAGTATCTTCCCCAATGAGCAGTTTGGGCGAATTGGTGGGCGTGATTTATTAAATTTATTTGATAAATATGGCATCAAATTTGGTGCGATGAATATGTTCCATCGCTACGAAAACAAGGATGGAACTGGACTTTTGTGGTTTAGCATGATGATGATTACGGAAGATGGGATTTTACCGTTTGATTTGAATAAATTACCCATGCAATACCTAAAAGGCTTGGTGTTATTTTTATCGTTACCGCATCCCAAGGCAGTTCAAGGCTTTGACAGTATGATGAGCATTGCTGGATTATTAGCCCATGATTTGAATGCCAGTGTGTATGATGAAACAGGCGAGTTAATTAATAAAGAAAACGCCCAAATGATGCGTGAAATTGCCGTGGATTTTGGTAAATAACCCATGATTGCCTGCGAAAGAAACGACAGCCATTGTCGTTTTTTTTATGTTTACGCTTGTGTAAAACCCTCAAACCTTTTACCATTTTGCTATCAAATTCTACCTTATCAAAAGACCTACTATGACAAATCCAATTATCACCCAAATGCGTGGCTTAATCAGCCAACTCAAAGCCCACAATCACGCCTACTATGTCCTTGACAATCCCACCCTTGAGGACAGCGAATACGACCAACTTCGGTTAACATTGGTCGAATTAGAAAACCAACATCCTGACCTTATACAATCCGATAGTCCAACAGGTAGCGTTGGTGATAAACCCTTGCCGTCTTTTGGACAAGTTACCCACGCCATTCCCATGCTGTCATTGGGCAACTTATTTAATTTTGAAGACTTGCAAAACTTTATGCGAAGGGTTAATGACCGCCTTGCCGACAGTCAGCAACATCCGCAATATGAAATTGAGTTAAAGCTTGACGGTTTGGCTGTATCGCTGATTTATGAGCATGGCAAATTGGTGCAAGGCGTGACACGAGGCGATGGGCAGACGGGCGAGGACATCACCCAAAATGTCAAAACCATTCGCAATTTACCCCTTACCTTAGCGGTGGATATCCCACGCCTTGAAGTGCGAGGTGAGGTACTCATGCCAAGAGCGGGCTTTGCCAAACTCAACCGTGAAGCCGAAGCCAAGGGCGAAAAAACTTTTGCCAATCCAAGGAACGCCGCCGCAGGTAGCTTACGTCAGCTTGACCCTAATATCGCCAAAAATCGCCCATTGGCATTTTATGCGTATTCGGTGGTGCAGGGCTTGCCAAATGATATCACAACCCAGTCCGACACCTTGTATTGGCTACAAAGTTTGGGCTTTACCATTAGCGATATTGCATTGGTCGATACCCCAAATGCGTTGCAAGATTATTATTTATCGGTCATCGAAAAACGCCCTAATTTAGCCTTTGACATTGATGGCATTGTGGTAAAAGTCAATGATTTAAGCCTACAAAGTCAGCTTGGCTTTTTGAGCCGTGAGCCACGTTGGGCGACCGCCTATAAATTCCCTGCCGAAACCGTGATGACACGCCTCAACGCTATCGAATGGCAAGTCGGACGTACAGGGCAACTTACCCCTGTCGGCAAGCTTGAGCCTGTCAATGTTGGTGGTGTGACCGTCAGCAATGTGACTTTGCACAACATTGGTGAGATTCACCGCCTTGATATCCGTGTGGACGATATGGTCAGCGTGCATCGGGCAGGGGATGTGATTCCCAAAGTCACTCGTGTGTGGCTTGAGGAACGCCCTAGCGATACCGAAACCGTCCGTTTACCCACGCATTGCCCTGTGTGTGATTCGGCAGTGATTTTGCCTGAGGGTGAGGCGTTGGCACGTTGTACAGGCGGGCTGTTTTGCCCTGCCCAACAACAAGAGGCGTTGATTCACTTTGTCAGTCGTAAGGCGATGGATATTGATGGACTGGGCGAGCGTTGGCTGATTAGCTTTTTTGAGCATGGCATTGTCAAAACGGTTGCCGATATTTACGATTTAAAAAATCACCGTGATAAGCTTTTGACCCTAGAAAAGTTGGGTGAAAAGTCGGTCGAAAATATGCTGACTGCCATTGAAAACAGTAAAAATACCACCTTGCCAAGATTTATTTTTGCGTTGGGGATTCGTGGGGTGGGCGAGAGTACCGCTTTGAATTTGGCGACCCAATTTGGCGATTTGCCAGAACTGATGAACGCCAGTATCGAGCAGTTGCAACAAACCCCTGATGTCGGTGAAATTACCGCCCAGTCGATTTATGAGTTTTTCCGAGCTGAACACAATTTGGAAGTCATCAACCGCTTGATAACTGCAGGCATCGTGTGGGAAAAGGTGAGTAATGAGCCAGTCGGCAATCAACCGCTCAAAGGTCAAAGTTGGGTGATTACAGGCACGCTGACCAGTATGGGGCGTGATGAAGCCAAAGCCAAGTTGCAGGCGTTAGGGGCGAAAGTGTCGGGCAGTGTGTCTGCCAAAACCACGGCATTGTTGGCAGGCGAGAAAGCAGGGAGTAAACTTGCCAATGCCGAAAAATTGGGGGTGAAAGTGGTGACGGAAGATGAGTTTTTAATGATGCTAAATTCGGTATAGATTAAAAACAGCAAAATTCTTTACAAAAAACTCAAAGAAACGCCTGTTTTTCCCAACAAATTGGCAAATAAATTGCTCTATCATACAGCTAAATTTCACTGATTTAGCAATTTATATTTCAATGAATCACCGATTTATCCAATTTATTTCACCATGCCATGAGGAAAACCCCATGAAATCACTAAAAAATATTGCCATCGTTGGTTTAGTCGCCAGTTCTGCCATCGCCATGACAGGCTGTGCCACCAATACAGGTTATGGCACAACCGCTCAATCAGGTTCAGCTCGTGCCGCCATGAATACTGCCATTGCAGGGGCTGCGATTGGTGCATTGGCAAAATCTGATGGCAACCGTGAAGATATCGGTAAAGCTGCTGCGATTGGGGCTGCCGCAGGTGGTGCAACAGGTTATGTACTAAGCACCACACCAAGCTACCCATACCAAAAATAATCGTTAGTCGCTATTGATAACAAAAAGCCAAGTCATTTGACTTGGTTTTTTTATGCTTGTTTTTTAGGATAGGGGGAATGATTTAATACCAAATCCAATAAATATTATATTGTAGGGGCTTATTGCATAAGCCCGATGTTTAAAATTTCAAATTGGGCGTAAGCATTACGCCCCTACGACTTTAACTTTTGGGTTTGGTATAATTTACCAAAACCATCAATCCGCTTTTTGTCGCCAACCAGGTAAATGATAATCAAACCACATCGCCATCAAGCGTAAGCCTGTGGTGGTAGTGGCACTGATAACCAACACCAACCACGGCACAAGCGAAGTATACACTGCCAACAACGCATACACCCAACCGCCCACCAACGCACACATCGCATAAGGACGATAGTCAAAAAACACGGTCGGCATCTCATTGCAAGCGATATCACGCATCACACCACCAAACACCCCAGTGATAATCCCCATAATCACCGCCACTGCCATCGGCATTTGGGCGAGTAACGAAGCTTGTACACCAGAGGCGACAAATAGCCCAAGCCCCAACGCATCGGCAAATTGTATCGCACCATCGGTAATGCGATAACGTCTAACACCATTGATAAACACTGCCAAACCACACAACCCAAACACCAACCATAAAATTAGCTCATTTTGCACCCAAAAAAATGGTCGCTTATCCAATAAAATATCTCGCAATGTACCGCCACCGAATGCTGACAAAAATCCCAACACCGCAATGCCGAATACATCCATCCGTTTTTGTAAGCCTGCAAAAATCCCTGACATGGCAAATGCCACCGTGCCAATGACCTCAACGCCTAAGCGTAAATTATTTCCCCAAACTGCCAAATCTGTGACCATCATTTTGTCATTCCATATTAAAGCTCTTTCCATACCTAATTTTTAACACAATATATCGTGGGTAACGCTTTGCTAACCCACGCTTGGTGGTTTGGAAAGAGGTCTATTATTCGGTTTTACGGTTATTATAATAATTTAGGCAATAAAAAACCCCATCAAAATTCATTGATGGGGTAGAAAATGGTGGATCGTCCGCGACTCGAACGCGGGACCAATGGATTAAAAGTCCACTGCTCTACCAACTGAGCTAACGATCCTGAGAACCGTGAAAAAATTGCACTGCAATTTTAGGTTCGCGAAGTAATTTCTTTAAATAGAAATTCCTAAGTGTTAAGCAAATATTGTGCTGTTAATTCTTACAATATCAATGCTTTAAACGACTTTTCTTAACAGTGTTGCCGTTAAGTGAGTGCATATTATACGTATAAAAAAATCCTTTGCAAGCATTATTTTTAATTATTTTGAAAATAATGCGAAAAACTTGTAAAAAACCATGCAAGTTATATTTAACCCTCATTTTTAACATGATATTTCGTGGGTAACACTTTGCTAGCCCACCCGCTTAGTACTTTAGAAAGCGGTCTAATGCGTTAAGACGTTGTTTATTCGCCACCACTTAACGCATCGACAGGGTTGAGTTTGGCGGCATTTTTGGCAGGGACAAAACCAAAAATCACCCCAATTAAGGTCGAGCAAAGTACCGCTGTGATGATGGCGGTGGTGGAGAAGACCACTTGAAAGTTACCTTGGGCAAAGTGGTTGATTAATGAGCCAATGGCGAACGCCAAGCTTACCCCCAAGATACCCCCCAAGATACAGACCAAAATCGCCTCAATCAAAAATTGTTGCATGATGTCGCTTTGTCTTGCACCGACTGCCATCCGTACACCGATTTCACTGGTGCGTTCAGTGACGGATACCAGCATGATGTTCATCACGCCAATGCCACCCACAATTAACGAAATAATGGCGATTGATGATACCAATAACGTCATCGTGCCTGTGGTGGATTCGATGGTTTGGCGGATGGAATCAAGGTTTTGGATGCGAAAATCATCTGTACCGTGGCGTTGCTGGATGAGGTCGGTCACGGCTTGCTCGGCGGCACTGCTAGAAATGGTATCTTTTAACAATACCACAAAGCTATCCACATGGCTTGTGCCAAGCATTCTTCGCATGACGGTCGAGTAGGGCATATATAGGGTGGGCGTGTCAGAGCTTGGACCAAAGGCTTTTTTGGAGGGTTCAAGCACGCCGACCACTCGTGCAGGTACGTTACCGACTAAAATAACCTGTCCGATAGGGTTGGCAATGTCTGCAAAAAAGGTTTTTTTGGCATTGTCATCAATAATCACGTCTTGAGTAAGGGCTTTGACGCTGTTATTGTCAAACATTTGCCCTTGGTTGATTTTTTCGCCTGTGACGCTTAGGTAGTCTTTGCCCACGCCACTGATATTGACGGAGGTTTCGGTTTGACGGTAGCGAGCGGTGACGCTTGTGCCGACCACAGGGCTGACGCTTTGGACGTAGGGCTGTTGGGCGACCGCTTCGGCATCGTCATCGGTGAGGTTGTCATCGTGATAACGTCTGCGAGGGTCGCCAAATTTATAGCCATCTCGCACGGTGAGGGTATTTGTGCCTAATGAGCTGATGTCCGATAGGATTTTTTGTTGTGAGCCTTGCCCCAAGCCGACCACCGATACCACAGAGGCAATGCCGATAATAATACCTAGCATGGTCAGTAGCGTTCGCATTTTGTGGGCTTTCATTGCCAAAATCGACATTTTAAAGGCTTCACCCAGACGGTCAAAAAATGCGGATAATCCTACTTTTTGACCGTTGGGTTTTTGAGTGGGCGTGATTTGCAGGTTGTTTTTTTGGCTTTGGTGATTTTCATTAAGGCTGTTTTGGTTGTCAGTGCTGGGTAGGGTGGCGTTTTTAACATTGTCAAAATCATTGGCATTGCTAGGTTCGACAGCGTCCGTGTAGTAATCTTTGAGAATATAGCCGTCTTTGATTTCAATGACTCGTTGGGCTTGTTTGGCGATATTGGGGTCATGCGTAACCATGATGATGGTATGCCCTTGGGCGTTGAGGTTACGCAAAATGGCAAGGACATCTTTGCCCGATTGGCTGTCTAACGCCCCAGTCGGCTCATCGGCAAGGATGATATCACCGCCATTCATCAAGGCTCGTGCAATCGACACACGTTGTTGTTGACCGCCAGATAGTTGACTGGGGCGGTTTTGGGTTTTTTCACCCAAACCCAAATCGGTCAGTAGTTGGGTGGCTCGCTGTTCACGTTGGCTTGCGGGCATGCCTGCATACACGGCAGGTACGGCAACATTGTCTTGGGCGTTGATATCGCCCAATAAATGATAGCGTTGAAAAATAAAGCCAAAATGCTCTCGGCGAAGTTGGGCGAGTTCATCGGCACTGAATTGGTCAACGGCTTTGCCATAGATGTGGTAACTGCCTGCGGTGGCTTGGTCAAGACAGCCCAAAATGTTCATCAGCGTGGATTTGCCAGAGCCTGATTGTCCAATGATGGCGACCATTTCGCCTTGATAAATGGTAAGGTCAACGCCGTGGAGGACCCGTATTTTTTCTTCCCCAGCAGGAAATTCTCGGATTAAGCCCTTGACTTCAATGATGGGTTTTTTGACGGTATTGGGATTTAGCATTGATACGTTTTCTCAAATTACATCATTGGGGGTTTGTTACTTTTGCTTTTATTGGCATTGTCCGAGGCTTCGCTGATGACTACTTTATCACCTTGATTTAGCCCACTAATAATTTGGGTATTAATGCGATTGGTCACGCCAGTTTTTACCGCTTGTTTTGCTGTGGTATTGTCGGCTTTTAGCACTTGCACATAGCTACCGATTTTGGGGTCGGTTTTGATGGCAGCGGCAGGGACGTTTAGCACGTTTTCAGCTTTATTCTGCACGATATATACTTGGGCGGTCATGTTAATGCGTAGCTGTCCGTCTGGGTTGGGTACGTCAAAATAGCCCATATAATACACCGCCGAATCACTGCTAGATGATTTGCTTTCAGCAGTCGTGCCTTCTGGGGCAGGCTCAATGGCAGTGAGGGTGGCGTTGAATTTTTTATCAGGATTACCGATGATGTTAAAATACACAGGCATACCTGCTTTGAGGTTAATCACATCGGCTTCAGAGATTTTGGCTTTGATACGCACATTGCTCAAGTCCGCCAAGGTCACGATGGTGGGGGCAGTTTGGTTGGCGTTGACGGTTTGCCCTTGTTTGGTGGTGATGGAGATGACTGTGCCAGACATGGGGGCGACAATTTGGGTGTAGCCAAGGTTTTGTTGGGCGGTGCTGACTTGAGTTTGGGATTTTTTGATGTCGGCTTGGGCGTTGGCAATGTCAGCTTCACCTGCCACGAGATTGGCTTTGGCAGTTTTGATGGCGGACTGGGCGGATTCCACGCTGGCTTCGGCATTTTTGACCGCTGTTTGGGCTTGTTCTAGCTCTTGTTTTGACACCGCATTCATGGACATCAATGAAGCCAATCGTTGGTATTCTTTTTGGGCTTGTTGTAGGCTTGCCAGTTTGCTTTTGAGTTCGGCTTGGGCAGTTGCCAATGATGCTTGGCGAGTGGCATAGTTTGCCTTGGTGCTTTCAAGGCTTGCGACACTTTGCTGTAAATTGGCTTGTTGGGTGGTTAGCGTATTTTTCATGGTGAGTGGGTCAATTTGGGCGATGGGGTCGCCTTTTTTCACCGTTTGTCCCACGTCAACATACAGCTTGGTGACTTCGCCAGATACTTGAGCCCCCACATCGACCTGATTTAAGCCCTCGACTTTACCTGTCGCCATCACGCTATTTTCGATACTGCTTTTTTCGACTGTGGCAGTGATATAGTCGGGCTGTTTGGGCTTGGGCTTGAGATACCAATAAGCAAGGGCGATACAGCCTAATACGAACAGGGCAATCAGCGAACGTTTTAACCATTTTTTTTGGGTGGAAGTCATATAAAAGCCTAAAACTCAGTCTACAGGTACAAGCGAGGGGGTTGCAAAACGGCTATCATAATTGAAAATAATAATCATTTGCAACAATAAAATGTTTATTTGGTAAACAACTTATTATAATCAATGTTTGCTAAACAAATTAGCATTGGTTTGTAAAAAATCTTACGTGGGACTTGCTAGGTTGGATGGGTTTTTATTGAGAAGTTTAGGATGGTTAGAAGTGGTTAGAAAAACTGTGTAAGAAAATATTACAAAAATACGCAACACAATTTGGTAATAAAAGATTATCTTATCAAACAATGAAGTTTTGATTATGTGTTTAATGCGTTTAAACCTTTTATAAAGAGCCATTCTATGAAACCTTTCCTGATGATGACCAGTATCGCCACTATAATGACATTGACCGCTTGCCAAACTCAGCCTATGTCAACCAATCCATCAAAACCAACAACCCCACTCTCTCAGCAAATCCCCACTGCGACTGATTTACAAAATTATCAGTGGCAATTGGTCGAGGCAAAAGACAATGCAGGAAAGGTGATTCAAGCGTTGGACTTGAGCACTTATGGCATTGCGAAAGATAAAGCCAAGGTTACGCTTGATTTTAAACAAACCCAACAAAATGCCGAGGGTAATTTGGGTATGAGCTATAGTGTTGGCTGTAATGCTATATCAAAAACTGTGAATTATCAATCAGGTATGGCGATTAGCAAAGGTATGGTAATTTCCACTTTAATGGGCTGTGGCAAACTCGATAGTGCAGAAAACACGCTTCGCCAAAAAATGACAGGCAATAGCAAGTTTGTTTGGCAAGCATCAAACACGCAATCTGCTATATTGGTGCAAACCACCGCAGACAATAGCACGTTGACATGGCAAGGCAAACTCAAACCACAAACCCAATACGGCAAAGGCGAAACGCTGTTTTTGGAGGTCAATCCCCTTGACCAGCCTTGTGACGCTGTGACAGGTAAGCGGTGCTTACAAGTGCGTGAAGTTCGTTATGATAGCCAAGGCATCAAAACTGGGGCAGGCGAGTGGCAATTATTACATGAAACGATTGATGGCTATCGACATGACCCCGCTTTACGCCAAATCATCCGAGTACAACGCTATCGCACACCACCCAAAGACACCATGGGGTATGGGCGTTTGTATGTGTTAGATTCGGTGGTAGAAAGTGCGGTGGTAGGTAAGGGTAAACCTTGATGTTTTATTGAAATATCCCCAGCCCCTTCTTGATAAAAGAAGGGGCTATATCCCCATCAATATTGAATACGCCCCTATAATTTGACTTGATTAACCAGCCACGGCTGATTCAAGTTTGACAGGACTATCATGGGTATAGCCACGATTAAATTCACGGCATTTTTGAATATACATATCCACCAATTCTTGGTTTTTCTCATCGCTGATTTGTTCTCGAAAGCGTGGGAAAATATAGGCTTCCTCGTGTTGCATGTGGCTTTCTAGCTGACTAATTAATTCTCGAATGAGTTTGGGGCGTTCTTCATTATCTTTTGGCATCATCACGATATTTTCGACAAAATTTTCAAAATAATGATGTTCATTGACTGCAAAGTCTAAGGCTTGCTCGGTAAACTGATTATTTTCAATGAGTTTATCATTCATTACTCGAAAGACCACATATTCTTCGGCACGCTCATGCACGAAGAATTGTTGCCATAATTGCTCAAAATACAACGATTGATAGTGAGTATCACTTGCTATCAATAAATCATCAGCAATTCGTCTAAGTTGGCTGTGGCTTTGTTGTAATGCTTCGACAAGTTTCATCAAGTTCCCCTTTAATTAATATTATAGTGAATTAAATCAGAAATCAGACTTCAACATTTTGGGCGTATGCAATATATCCCTACAACAATGTCTTATTTCTAGTTTAAACAACTATAGTTGCTATTCTCCCTCTATTTTACCGTTTTTTTAGCGGCTTGTTGTTGCCGAATCGCCCAAGACTGATGAATGGGCTTTTTAAGGTCATAATCGAAGCCAATGGTTTGGTTGGTTAATTCTTCGACAACATAACGCTCTTTTATCGATTCATCGAGTGCGAACTTGGTAAAGTTATTAGAAAAGTACAACACACCTTCCGCCGTCAAGCGGTTCATCGCACGGTTAATCAGTGCTACATGGTCACGTTGGACATCAAATGTGCCGTGAAATTTTTTGGAATTAGAAAAGGTCGGTGGGTCAATAAAAATCACATCGTATTGTTCCGTATTGTCTTTAATCCATTCAAAAATATCTTGGGCAATAAACTGATAATTGGGCAAATCTGGCAAGCCATTTAACGCAAAGTTCTTTTTGCCCCAGTCGAGGTAATTTTGTGATAAATCCACCGAAGTCACCGACTTTGCTCCGCCCAACCCTGCATGAACACTGGCGGTACAGGTATAAGCAAATAGGTTCAATACGTTTTTGCCACGGCTATTTTCCCCAATGATTTTTCGCATTGAGCGGTGGTCAAGAAACAGCCCTGTGTCCAAATAATCGCTAAAATTCACCAAAAAATACGCACGTTGGTGATTGGCAGTCGGCTCGCTGACAATGTGAAATTTACCCGAAGAAGCCTTTTTTTCGTATTGTTCATTACCTGATTGTTTGGCACGAGTTTTGATAAAGACTTGCTCACGGTTGACATTTAACACCTCACGGATACCGTGCAACGCAAGGTTAAAGCGTTTTTTGGCGGTTTCTGGTGGGATGGATTTTGGGGCAGCGTACTCTTGGACATGGACAAATTGCCCATAAATATCGACAGCGACTTTAAAATCTGGCAAGTCCGCATCATAAATGCGTAAATTGGTAACTTGTTGTTTATTTGCCAATTTTTTAAGATTGGCAAGATTTTTTTGCAGGCGATTGACAAAATCTTGCCCTTCTTCGACCACGATTTCACGTTTTTCAAATAGGCTGATTAAGTTTTGTTCTTTGGTTTTTAGTAGTTCACCGTAGCGGAAATACACGGTTAACGCCCCATTGTGACAGCGTAAGGTTTTGGGGTCATTGAGGGGCAAGGTGTCGGCTTCTTCGACTTTACCTGCCAGTACCCCAAGCGTCACAGTGGCTGGTGAGTGGGCAAATAGGTGTTGTAGTTTTTTGCCAAAGCCTTGATACATGGGGCGAATTAGCACTTCCTCGCCCAATCGCTCGCCATACGGCGGATTGGTGATAAATAGCGGACGTTGCCAACCGTTGACTTGCTTTTCGATTGCCATGTTCAGCGTAGCAAGTGAGCGTTGCTGTAGGGTAATGCGGTTGATAATGGGGGTTAAGCCAGAAGCCATCAGATTTTTATGGGTGGCTTTAATCGCCCCTGCGTCCATGTCAAAGGCAAATACATTTGGCATATCACCATTAATCATTTGCTCTAAGCGTTGGTGGAAGCGGTCTTGAGCGTCTTTGACCATGCTTTGCCACAGTGGCTTATCGTGGTGTTGCCACGCATAAAAGCCAAAATCTCGCTCGGCTTTATCCAGTCCCACGGCATAATCTGCCGACATCAGCAACGCCTCAATGACGAGCGTGCCAGAGCCACACATGGGGTCAACGATGGTGTCATAAGCGTTGCGGTGAAAATCTAGCGAGTACAGTAAGGCGGCAGCGAGGTTTTCTTTAAGTGGGGCATCGGTCATCGCCACACGGTAGCCACGGCGGTGTAGGCTTGTGCCAGAGAGGTCGAGGTATAAAAAGGCTTGTTTGTCGCTGACGGTGGCAATGATGGCAAAATCTGGGTTTTTATCGACATTGGGGCGACTGCCAAACTGTTCGTTAAATTGGTCGGCAATCGCATCTTTAACACGAAGCATGGCAAATTGTTGGTTCGCTTGCACTCGCTTGTCAAGGGTAAGGCGAATGGCAAAGGTTTGTTCAAGGGTAAACAACTGCGTCCATTTGATGGTTTTGGCAAAACCGTATAACTGCTCGGCAATGTCGTATTCCGCATTGATATTTTTCTTACCCAGTGGCAGTAGTACACGAGAAGCCACTCGTGACCATAGGCATACTTGATAAATTTGGGCAAGGCTGAGATTGGCAGAAATTCGTCCCATTTGCTCAATTTGACTGGTAATACCAAAACTGGTCAATTCGGTGAGTAAGGGGGCTTCTAGCCCATCAGCACAGGTGATGATGACGGGGAAAGTTTGGTCAAGGGATGTTGCAGGTGTGGTCATAAAAGTGCCAAATCATAAAAAAGAAAATTTGGCGTATTTTAGCACGTTTTTAGGGTTTGAGCGTTTCTAATAATGCGGTTAAATGCCCTTTGGCTCGCACATTACGAAATTCGTGCAGTAGATTACCCTGTTTATCAAAAACAAAAGTCGAACGCACCACGCCCAGTACCTTTTTGCCATACATATTTTTTTCGCCAATCACACCAAAATGCTTGCACAGTTGTTGCTCGGTATCACTGACAAGCGGAAAATTAATCTGCTTATTGGCAATAAATTTCTCGTGACTTTTGACGCTATCACGAGAAACACCAATCACGCTAAAACCCAACTGTTGCAATGCTTGTTGATGCTCACTAAAATCTTGGGCTTGCACGCTACACCCTGCGGTATTGTCTTTGGGATAAAAGTACAAAATCAGCCCTGTTTGCTGTTGGGTGATAAAATCCGTAAGGGTAAGCGTAGGGTGAGAAAATTGCTCAAAATTTTCATCTACGGCTTGCACAAGTTGGACGGTAAAATTGGGTAAAGTGGGCATTCATAATCCTTTATTTATTAACCTGAACTCGGGATAAGAGGTATTAACATTTTACATATAATCCCCCTAAATCCCCCTTTTTAAAAGGGGGACTTTTCCCTCATATCAAATTTATTTCTGAACAAAGCCCCCTCTTTTGTAAAGAGGGGGTTGGGGGAGATTTTAATAAGATTTATTCAGTTATTTAATCCCTGCACTACAGGCTTTCATTTTGCCACTGATGGTTTGGAAAGTTTTGTTTTGACGCACGTCTTTACCACTTTTTACCCAGTTATCCAATTCAGTTTTTTGGGCTCGGGTAATTTTGGCTTGTTCTTTGACCACACAGCTACAAACTTTTTGAGCCGATGCTTTATCCATGATGTTTTTTTCAGTCATCTGCGTGACACAGGCATTTACTTGCTGAGTGTTAGCTTGAGCAACAGCAGGCAAACCAAACATCGCAACGGCAGTTAATAGGGCAAAATGTTTCATTATATTTTCCTCGTCAAAATAAACATGTAATCAGCTTGGCAGACTGCCTTGCTACAATTAGATTACTGATAAATGGTAGGGTCATCTATTTCAGCTTGTAAAAAACCTTGCTGACGCAAATAACAGCTATCGCACTGCCCACAGGCTCTCCCTTCGCTGTCTGCCTTATAACAAGACACGGTTTGGCTATAATCCACGCCGAGCGATACGCCCAATTTGATGATAGCTGATTTACTCAAATGCAACAAAGGCGTAGCAATGCTGAGATGATGTCCTGTCACGCCTGCTTTGGTGGCGAGGTTTGCCATGACTTCAAAGGCATGGATATACTCTGGGCGACAGTCAGGATAGCCCGAATAGTCCACCGTATTGACCCCAATCACAATCGCACTGGCTTGGGTCACTTCCGCCACTGCTAAAGCATAGGATAAAAAGATGGTATTGCGAGCAGGGACATACGTCACAGGGATATTGGCATTATTGTGAATATCCGTGGGGTCGCTAAAATCGGTGTGTTTGGCATCAGGCACAGCGATTGATTGGTCGGTCAATGCCGAGCCACCGAGTTGTGCAAGGTCAATATTGATAATGCGGTGGTCAACCCCTGCATGTTTGGCGATTTTAATCGCAGAATTAAGTTCACTATTATGGCGTTGCCCATAATTAAAACTCACTGCGGTGACCTTGGCAAAATTGGCTTTTGCCCAATATAAACAAGTGACAGAATCCAACCCCCCCGACAGCAGTACAACGGCATTTTGGGTGGGATTGGAGGTGGTAGGGGATGTAGGTGTGGTTAAAGTCGTCATAAATGTAAAAAAATAAGCCCATAACAAATGGGCTTATTTTAGCAGAAAATTGACGCATTGACTGCTTTGTTTAATCAAAGTTTAATTAACTTTGGCAAGATTCATTTCCATTTTTTTACCATCATCATTTTGCACGACTTTTACAGGCAAATAATCCAAGCTAGGGGCAAGCCAAAAACTGGTTTGGCGTGATTTATCATCATGCACACGGTCGATTCGCACCACATCAAATGTCCCTGCAGGCACGGTGATTTTAGTCATTGCTGACTTGGTAAAAGGCACGCTTTCGACTTTATTACGGTCAGCCATATTATAGCTACCACGGAAGCGATTGGCTTTTAAATCCTCTCGAATTTGCACCTCAAGGCTCAAATCATCATAGGCAATTTGGGGCATGGCGATGGTTTTATTTTCGCCTTTGTAGTTACTGGTAAATTGTTTTTTGGCAGGGTTGAAATTTAGTGTCGTGGTGCGACCTGCTCCCAAAATTTTGTATTGCGTGGTGCTAGTGATGGGCGATACCAAGCCATTATTATTGGCAAAAACCGTGGTTTGTCGAGCCGAAGCGAGCTTGCCCACGTTGGCATTGACATCGTAGTTATATTGATTGCCGTTTTGTTTAAGGGTGCGAGTGGCAGAGCCGTTATATTTGCCCTCGATGCTAAAATTATAGCTTGCCGAAAACGGAGCAACATTTGCAATTGCAGGCACGCTAGCGATGGCAGTTGCGGTAGCAAGGGTAGTTAAGGTCGCAAGTTTGGTTAAATTCATGGTATTCCCCAGTTAATAAATGGATTCAGTTTTTACTAAGATAAAACCCCACCCACTAAAATACAAGCCTTTTGCCGAATTTGTAACAAAATATTAGCGTTATGACAGGTTAGCGTGATAATCGTAGCAATGACATTTATAAAATCAAAAAAAATTACGATAAACGGCTTGAACAAATTCACCACCAACCCCATTGTTAAAATCAGTTTGTTAGTGTGCCAATCACACGAGCAAAACCACCGCAAACGGCATTTAGCCGTCACCTTAAATAAATATTTGTGGAAATTGATGGAGTTAATAATGAAAATTCGTCCTTTACATGACCGTATCGTAGTACGCCGTAGCGAAGAAGAGCAAAAAACCGCTGGCGGTCTTTTACTTGCTGGTAATGCCCAAGAAAAACCTGCCCAAGGTGAAGTCATCGCTGTGGGTAATGGTCAAATCACTGACAATGGCGTGCGTGCATTAGATGTCAAAGTCGGCGACAAAGTCCTATTCGGTCAATACGCTGGCTCAACCGTTAAAGTTGACGGTGAAGAATTATTGATTATGAAAGAAAGCGATGTATTGGGTGTGCTAGAAGCATAATAAAATCCCTCCCCAACCCTCCCTTTCACAAAGGGAGGGGGAAGTCCCCCTTTGAAAAAGGGGGATTTAGGGGGATTAAAATTTAGATTCATATAAGTAATGATACAAATTTAAATACCAATATCTATGACCCCACCCCAACCCTCCCTTTAACAGGGGTGGGAGGGTTCTCCCCCTGATAAGAGGGAGTTAGAGGGGGTTAAGATAAGTTAAATCAATTTAAAATCAAAAAATTATTGGAGTAAAAAATGGCAAAAGACGTAAAATTTGGTATTGACGCTCGTAGCAAAATGATTGACGGTGTCAACGTATTGGCAAACGCAGTTAAAGTCACTTTAGGGCCAAAAGGTCGTAACGTAGTGATTGACAAGTCATTTGGTGCCCCAACCATCACCAAAGACGGTGTATCAGTTGCCAAAGAAATCGAGCTAGAAGACAAATTTGAAAACATGGGTGCACAGTTGGTGCGTGAAGTGGCTAGCAAAACCAACGACGTGGCTGGTGACGGTACTACCACTGCAACTGTACTTGCACAAGCTATCTTGCAAGAAGGTATGAAATCAGTTGCCGCTGGTATGAACCCAATGGACTTAAAACGTGGTATCGATAAAGGTGTGCGTGCCGTAGTAGAGAAAATTCATGCCATCTCTACCCCTGCTAACGATAGCAAAGCCATCGCTCAAGTTGGTTCTATCTCTGCCAACTCTGACCAAACCATTGGTGATTTAATCGCTCAAGCCATGGAAAAAGTGGGTAAAGAAGGCGTGATTACCGTTGAAGAAGGTTCAGGCTTTGAAGATACCCTTGAAGTGGTTGAAGGTATGCAGTTTGACCGTGGCTACATCAGCCCATACTTCGCCAACAAAGCCGACACGCTGACCGCTGAACTTGAAAATCCATTAATTCTATTGGTGGACAAAAAAATCAGCAATATCCGTGAATTGATTCCACTACTAGAAAACGTGATGAAAGCGGGCAAACCACTGCTTATCATCGCTGAAGACGTCGAGAACGAAGCATTGGCTACGCTAGTTGTGAACAACATGCGTGGTGGTCTCAAGGTGTGTGCTGTGAAAGCCCCTGGATTTGGTGACCGCCGTAAAGCCATGCTACAAGACATCGCTATCTTGACTGGTGGTACTGTGGTATCAGAAGAGCTAGGCATGAGCCTAGAAACGGCTGACCTATCAGTATTGGGTACTGCTAAGAAAGTCACTGTTGGTAAAGAAAACACCGTGATTGTGGATGGTGCAGGTCAAAAAGCCGAAATTGACGACCGTGTCGCCTCTATCCGCCGTCAAGTGGAGGAATCAAACTCTGACTACGACAAAGAAAAACTGCAAGAGCGTATCGCCAAACTTGCTGGTGGTGTTGCCGTCATCAAAGTCGGTGCGGCGACCGAAACCGAAATGAAAGAGAAAAAAGACCGTGTTGATGATGCCCTACACGCAACTCGTGCCGCTGTTGAAGAAGGTGTGGTTGCAGGTGGTGGTGTGGCGTTGGTGCGTGCTATCTCTGCCCTTGACAGCGTTAAAGGCGATAATGATGACCAAGTCGCAGGTATTAATATCCTACGCCGTGCGATGGAAGCTCCACTTCGTCAAATCGTCAGCAATGCAGGTGATGAAGCCTCTGTTGTGGTGAATCAAGTGAAAGGCGGTGAAGGTAACTACGGTTATAACGCTGCCACTGGTGAATATGGCGATATGCTAGAAATGGGTATCCTTGACCCTGCAAAAGTCACTCGCTCTGCACTTGAACACGCTGCCTCGGTAGCAGGTTTGATGTTGACGACTGAAGCCATGATTACTGATTTACCTGCTAAAGACAATGCCCCTGCGATGGGTGGCATGGGCGGAATGGGTGGCATGGGCGGAATGATGTAATCTGATTACATTAAACGGCTTAGGGCGTAGGCATTACGCCCCTACCAATACAAATAAAACCCTGTTAAACTGATGTTTAATGGGGTTTTTTACTGGAGAAAATGATGACATTAGAGGACTTAGTCAATCACAATGACCCTGCTTGGCATTTGGTGCAAGAATGGCAACAACAAGCTACCAATTCAATCGAAACTTTACCCAAAAATCCACAACAAGCCGAGCAAACTCTATTGGCAATGCAGGTCACCACACGCTCTACGCTAGGGGCAATCATCTATGAAACAGGCGGAATCCTAATCAATCATGGTTGGTTGCGGATTTTGGGTTCGGGTAGTGAGCGATTAAACCGTAGTTTGGATACATGGAATCAACAAACCCAAAGTGACGGCTTTTTACTGATTGCTGATGATGTAGTGGGTGGCTATTTTGCCATAAATGGCGGTGCATTGGAGGGCAATTTGGGCGATGTATTTTATTTTGCCCCAGATACGTTAGCATGGGAAAGCTTAAATATTGGGTATTCGGATTTTATCTACTGGGTATTTTGTGGGGCGATAGACCAGTTTTATGCCAATTTTTATTGGAAAAACTGGCAACAGGATATCGCCAATCTGACGACCGATGAAGTTTTTTCTTTTATGCCTTTTTTATGGACGGCAGAAAGCAAAAGTATTGAAAATGTTAGTAAAAAAGTCGTACCAATTTTAGAAGATTTTAAATTTAAACAATCGCTTATAACACTATGAAAATCCCCAATTATTGGTCAAGCCACCGTATCGACTTTGATTATAAAAACAAACCAAGAGAAGTCTTTCGTTTTGGTTGGTCGGATATTAGCCTTGAAGATGCCAAAAACCATGCAATTGCACGCTGTGAAGACGCTCGCACACGCATTCTAGCAGGCGAAAAATACATAAAACGCTACGATGGTAAAGGCAAGTATCTTGATGAAAGTGGTCTGCCGATTCGTGAGCAAGTCGTTGAGCGTTATGACAACCTAAATGCCGTCACCACTATCAATAGTTATGGGGCGACTTGCCTTAATGTCGAAAATGTATTGATTCTGGATATTGATAACGATTATTTTGACAATCAATTTTTACCTATCATAGCCACCGAATTATTACCAGTTAAACATATTTCAGGGTGGTGGGCGTGGGTAGTTGCTTTGATACTAGGAACGATATTACCAAATTTACATTTAAGCGTTTGGATATTTTTATTTTTTTGTGTATTGCTGATTACATTTTTTATTATTTTTAAAATCAATAATAAAAGGAATAAGGTATTAAAGGTACAACAAAACCAGTTATTAACCACTCATATTGAGAATGAAGGTGGCTATTTGGCGATGTTGCAAAAAATCCTCACACCATTTTTACAACAAAATCCCCAAGCCAGTTTTAACCTTTACCAAACCCCACAAGGCTTTCGCCTCATTGCTTTGCATGATAATTTCACGGCTAACGATGAATTTACCCAAATTTGCTTTGATAATTTACCTGTTGATACGGTGTATCAAAAGCTGTGTAAAGTGCAACAATGTTTTCGAGCTAGAGTAACTGGCAAGCCGTGGCGAATGGGGATTAAAACGCAATTTTTGGGTTATCAAGATTTTTGGCGTGATGATATCCCTGTCAAATTTCAACAACAAAATCAGCAATGGTTAAATCAATATCACCAAACCGCCCAACACTATTCAGCGTGTCATTTTATCAAAAAAATTGGCAATGCCGAAATTCATCCCAACATTGCCAAATTTTTAGATTTACATGATAAGTTATGCAAGGCAAAAATCAATTTGCCATTGGCTTAATGGGTATTTTTTTAATCGTTATCTCGTCTAAACACCAACTCTGTTGAACTAGACGCATTTTCGACAAAATAATAACCATCCAAATCAAAATCCTTTAGCTCATCAACAGTTTGCACGCCATTTTCACAGGCATAGCGTACCATCAAACCACGGGCTTTTTTGGCATAAAAACTCACTACTTTATACTTACCATCTTTGCCATCTTCAAAACGAGGCGTGACAATCTCAGCGTGAATTTTTTTGGCATTCACCGCTTTAAAATATTCGTTAGAGGCTAAATTTACCAAGACTTTATCATCATTTTCTGCCATCCGTTGATTGATTAAATCCGTGATGCTATCACCCCAAAATTGGTATAAATCTTTGCCTTTAAGATTTTTTAGTTTAGTCCCCATTTCCAGCCGATACGGTAGCATCAAATCCAAGGGTTTTAGCAAGCCATATAACCCAGATAAAATGCCAAGATGTTGATTTAAAAAACCAATTTCTTCACGATTAAGATTGTAAGCATCTAGCCCTGTATAAACATCACCATCAAATAAATATACCGCAGGTTTGGCAGGCGTATCGCTATTGTCGATAGTAAAAGGTTTTTTCTCATCCCACGCCCATTGTTGATTACGGACAGCATTAAGTTCAGCAAGGTTTGCCGAAATCCCCATCAAGGCAGAGAGGTCGGTGGGTTCGAGTGGTTTTAGCACACGCATCAGCTCGCAGGCTTGAGGCATAAGCGTTGGTTGGCTGTACTCTTTGCCAAAGTAAAAAGTCACATCGTTGTTTTCGTTAAGGTTTTTGGCAGGCGATAAGACAAAATACATGGCGAAATTCCGTGTTTTTATGGGGATGATTATTAGGGGTTTATTTTAGCAATCAGTGTAAAGAGTAGGGGTGTAATGCTTACGCCCAAGATATCAAAAATAGATAATGTCAAAGTGATAAGTCTTAAAAAGTCTATCGAATGTAAGGTGCGTTTCACGCACCATTTAGATAGACTTTGCTTTTTTAAGGGTGCGTATGACGCACCTTACGATTATCAAAACTTACTTTAATTACTTTTTACACACTATTCAAAGATATGATTCGTAATTTAGTTGACCATATTAAGAAAGTTTGATTTTATCTTTTAACAAAAATTCCATCAAGGCTTTTTGGGCGTGTAATCGGTTTTCGGCCTCATCCCAAACGACAGCACGAGGGTCGTCGAGTAGGTCAAATGAGATTTCTTCGCCACGGTGAGCAGGGAGGCAGTGCATAAATAGCACGTCTGGGTCAGCTTTATCAAGTAGAGAGCGAGTGACCATATATTGGGCGAAACGTCTGGCTCGAGTATTTTGTTCGCTTTCTTGCCCCATACTTGCCCACACATCCGTGGCAATCAAGTGCGAGCCTTTGACCGCTTCATTGACATCTTCGACCAAATCGACACAGTGCGAATATTGTTTGATTAAATCAGGATTTGGCTCAAAGCCATAAGGGGCAGTGACACGCAGTTGGAAGCCAAATTGATGGGCGGCATGGATAAAGGAGGCACACATATTATTGCCATCACCGACCCACGTCACGGTTTTGCCTTCGATACTGCCACGGTGTTCCATAAAGGTTTGCATATCAGCAAGCAATTGGCAAGGGTGCTGTTCGTCAGTCAAGGCATTGATGACAGGGACTTGCGAATATTCGGCAAATTTTTCGACAATATCATGTCCAAATGTGCGAATCATCACGATATCGACCATACGAGAGATGACCCTTGCTGAATCTTCAATCGGCTCACCACGCCCTAATTGGGTATCACGAGGCGATAAAAAAATCGCATGACCGCCAAACTGTCCCATGCCTGTTTCAAATGAGATACGAGTGCGAGTGCTAGACTTCTCAAAAATCATGCCAAGAGTACGACCAACAAACGGTTGATATACCACGCCCTCATGTTGCATTTGGCGAAGTTCACTGGCACGGTGCAAAACTTGCATTAATTCGTCACGGCTTAAATCTAATAGCGTCAAAAAATGGCGGATACTCATTGCCTGTCCTACGGATAGTGATAAAATAAAAAACCATAAACGACCAGTATAACGGATTTAACGCATCTGTCTAGCCAGTTGGGGCATTAAATTGATGAAAATAAACCGAACATGGGTAAAAAATCACGATTGAATCATTTATTCCATCGCCAAATCGGACGCTGTGTCACCAAACACATTAATTCATAGCCAATGGTATCATTCCAATTGGCGACTTCATCAATACAAGGCGACTCGCCCCATAATTGCACGGACGTACCGACATCCATATCTGCTACCCCTGTGATATCCACCATCAACATATCCATCGCCACTCGTCCAATGATGGGCAACTTTTTATCATTTGCAGTGACATACGCAGACTGGTTGACCACACGAGGGTAGCCATCGGCATAGCCTACGCTAACGATAGCGATATGGCTGGGTTTATCGGCTTGCCAACGACTGCCATAGCCAACACATTCGCCAACTTGTAGCTCATGGGTTGCCATGATTTGGGCATCAAACTGCATCACAGGCTGTAAATTTAGCTTATCAGCAGACGCATCTGCCAAGGGCGTTGCCCCATATAGCATAATCCCTGCTCGTACCCAGTCGTGATGCTGTTTGGGAAAGTTGATAATGCCTGCTGAGTTACACAATGAGCCTTGAATGGTGGTGGGGCTAACTTGTTGTTTTAGCTGTGATAATACTCGGTCAAATTTGGCAATTTGAGCGTGATTACTGGGGTGGTCTTTGACATCAGCATTGGCAAAATGACTGGTCAAAACAACCTGATAACCTTTTTCATGTAATTGTTTGGCAATCGGTAAAATCTCATCCTCATCAAAGCCCAAACGGTTCATACCTGTGTTAAATTTGAGCCAAACAGTGGCTGTTGATGATGTTGGTAAATGAGCCAAAGCCCAGTCAAGTTGGTTTTGCTGATGAATCACACAGTCAATATGTTGCTCAAGGCAAGTTTGCCATTCTGGCTCGCTAAATGCCCCTTCGATGATGACGATTTTTTTTGTCCAATGGGCTTGGCGTAGGGCGAGGGCTTCGGTAAGACACGCCACCCCTAACGCATCGATATGGTCAAAGGCAGGTAAACAAGCGACTGCCCCATGACCATAAGCATTGGCTTTGACCATTGCCATTACTTGGGCGGTGGGGGCGTATTGTTTGACCCGTTGCACATTATGGGCAAGGGCGGATAAATTGATGGTAACGGTGGTTTGACGCATAATAATTGATAGTTGTAGGATAGATTAATCGTGTAGGATTGATGTAATACCAAACCCAATAAATAGGGTGTTGTAGGGGCTTATTGCATAAGCCCAGTATTTCAAATCTCAAATAGGGCATAAGCATTACGCCCCTACGATTTTAATTTTTGGGTTTTGGTTTAATTTTAATGTTTCTGTTTTTGAGTAAATCTTATTGTTATAGGACTTACGCAAAAATGCCATTTGTAGGTTGGGTGGAAGAATGATACCCAACATAAACCATTTAAATTGTTGGGTATCGCAAGCTCTACCCAACCTACGATTTGGTTAAATGCGTAAGTCCTATGTTAAAAAAATTACTCATCTGACGCACTAAAAGTATCACCTTGATAAAATTCTGGGGTTAAATTGCCAAAACGGGTAAATTGTCCCTCAAATGACAAGCGTACCGTACCAATCGGGCCATTACGCTGTTTACCAATGATGATTTCAGCCATACCTTTGGCATCGCTGTTTTCATTATATACCTCATCACGGTAAATAAACATAATTAAATCCGCATCTTGCTCAATCGCACCAGATTCACGCAAATCCGACATAATGGGGCGTTTATTGGGGCGATTTTCAAGGCTTCGGTTAAGCTGTGATAATGCCACCACAGGGCAGTTCATTTCACGAGCCAAAGCCTTGAGGCTTCGAGAAATCTCAGAAATCTCACCAACACGGTTACCATCAAGACTAGGTACTTTCATCAATTGAAGATAATCCACCATCACCATACCGAGCTTGCCACCATTATCCTTGGCAATACGCCGACAACGTGACCGTACCTCAGAAGGGGGTAGGGCAGTGCTATCGTCAATATATAGTTTCTTTTCATGCAAATGGGCAATCGCATTGGCAAGTTTGCCCCATTCGTCCTCATTCATTTGTCCAGAACGCAAATGTGTCTGATTAATCGCCCCCCATGAGGACAATAGACGCATGACAATCGACTCAGCAGGCATTTCCATCGAAAACACCACCACAGGCAAATCGGTATTAAATAAAATACTTTCTGCCAAATTCATGGCAAAAGTAGTTTTACCCATCGAAGGACGAGCAGCCACAATAATCAAGTCACCTGATTGTAAGCCTTGGGTTTTATTATTCAGCTCAACAAAAGGGGTCTGTAATCCAATCATGCCATCTGGGTTGTCTTTGAGTTCTTGAATTGACTGCATGACATTGGTGATGACGCTATTGATTTTGGTTGGACCTTTTTGGCTGGCACGGCGACTGTATTGCTCATTAATCGAAAAAATTTCACTTTCGACACTGTCCAAAATGTCGCTGACGCTTTGGTCTTTGCTATCATACGCCAACTCTAGCATATGATTGCCTGCTTTGATGATTTGGCGTAAAGTCGCAAGCTCACGCACCCGTTGGGCATAGGCGGTGAGGTTAAATAAAGTCGCTGGACTTTGGGATAAAATATTACCCAAATAATCGCTACCACCTGCCGATTCGAGCAGTTTTTGTGAATCCAGCCAATCCATCACCATCACCACATCATAGGGTTCACTGGCATTGGCAAGATGACTGATGGCTTCAAAAATTAACTGATGACGTTGGGCATAAAAATCACTTTTGGCGATAATGTCCGAAATCCGTTCAAAGGATTCATCAAGGCTCATCAATGAGGCTAACACAGACTTTTCAATATCAATGCTATGCGGTTGATGTTGGGTGAGGGGTGTGGCTTTTAGCTGGGATTTTGCGGATTCGGTGGGGTGTGTGACCTGTTGTTCGGTCAGTTTTTTATCATCTGTATTTTCGACCATAGCCACCTCTATCGACTCAAAATGGAGGTCAACTATACCCAATTTTGGGGTAAAATACCAATAGATTTTTCAAAAAAAAGAGATAGCAAACGCTATCTCTTTTTATCACTACATTGGCAAAAATTTTGCAAATTAAGCGTTGCTTTCTTCTGCTAAAATAGTTACCAAAATGTTGGTCATTACATCGTGGTGTAATTGGATATCCACGTTGTATTCGCCAACTTGACGCAATGCACCTTCAGGAAGTTTAACTTCTGAACGGTCAACTGGCAAGCCAGATTTGGTCAAGGCATCAGCGATGTCACGAGTACCGATTGAACCGAATAGTTTACCTTCGTCACCAGACTTGGCACGAATGATAACATTCACGTCTTGTAGGGCTTCGGCACGAGCATTAGCAGCGGCTAATTCTTCGGCTTCAACTTTTTCTAGTTCGGCACGGCGTGCTTCAAATTTTTCGATGTTAATTGCAGTAGCTGGTAGGGCTTTACCTTGTGGTACAAGGTAGTTACGACCATAGCCTGCTTTTACGTTTACTGTATCGCCTAGTTTACCTAAGTTTGCGATACGTTGTAATAAGATAACTTGCATCTATCACTCCTTAGATTATTTTTGGCTGTCAGTGTACGGAATCAACGCAAGGTAGCGAGCTTGTTTGATAGCTACGGCTAGTTGGCGTTGGTATTTAGTAGAAGTACCAGTGATACGGCTTGGTACGATTTTGCCACTTTCAGTCACATACTGTTTTAGGATTTCGATATCTTTATAATCGATATGGCTGATACCTTCAGCAGTGAAACGGCAAAATTTACGACGACGGTAAAAACGTGCCATGATTATTCTCCTTAATTATTCGTTGTTGTCAGCATCATCTTCTGACTCATCATCGGCTGATTGATAGTCATCTTGATTTGCATCAGTTCTACGTGAGGCTTTGCGAGCACGTTTTTCTTCAGCACTTTTGGCAAGTGGTGATTCTTCGGTAATCGCTTCATCACGGCGGATAACTAAGCTACGGATAATCGCATCGTTGTAACGGAATAATTCTTCTAGCTCGTCAAGGGTGGTTTGACCTGCTTCGATGTTAAGTAGTACATAGTGAGCTTTGTGTACTTTGTTGATTGGGTAAGCTAATTGACGGCGACCCCAATCTTCTAGGCGATGGATAGCACCACCTTGCTCTTTTACTAAGTTGATGTAACGCTCAACCATACCGACTACTTGGTCGCTTTGGTCTGGGTGAACCAATAATACCAGTTCATAATGTCTCATAAAGACTCCTCACGGATTAAACAGCCATTGACCCCATGTCAATAGCAAGGAGATTGAAAGGCTTTCGGCGAAATTTCGCTGAAAGCAATGCAATAAGGTGCAGTATTATACTTGAGTTTTAGCGAGTTTGCAAGTAAAACTCAAGGGGGTATTGTGATTTAGCAATCATTTATTTAACGAATTGACCAACGCAAGTTTGTAATGCACCGCTAACAGTTTTGGTGACTAAGGCAGTGCGTGTGGTTGGGCTAGAGGCAGCGGTCGCAAGGTCAATCACATTGACGTTTTGGCTGGCACTTTGGCTGACACAGCCACAGACGTTGGTTTGAAGGTTGGTTTTTTGTTCATCGGTCATGGCGATACTGGCAAGTTTATAGTATTGGTTGGCAGTCAGTTCGCTACGGCATTTTTGGTCAACAGCGGTTTGGAATACTGCCATGCCAACATTGCTGGCTGTGCCAATAGCTACGTTTGGGTCGATTGCCACGCCACCTGTTGAGGCACAACCTGCCAATAGAGCGATAGGTGCGAATAAGGTGGTAAGTTTGGTTAGGATTTTCATGGTTTTTCCTTTTGTTGGTTGGCTAGTTTATTTTAGTGAGTTATCGTTTCAGATTATAGCACGAAGCCATTGAAGTGCATAAAAGACAGGCAAAAAAAAGAGCGTTAAAACGCCCTTTTTCGTAATTAACATTGACATCAATTAAAATTGAAATTCGTCAATTTCCATGCTCATCAATGGTTCAAGTCCGGTATCAATGCGTTTGACATGGGTCAACGTGCGTGGTAACAGTTTGGCAAAGTAGAATTGAGCGGTTTTGATTTTGGCAGTGTAGAATTTGGTTTCGGTGGTGTCACCTTTTAGAGCTTCTTTCGCCACCAATGCCATTCTTGCCCATAGATAGGCAAGGGTCACATAACCACTAAAATACATATAATCGACTGATGCACCACCCACTGCGTCTGGGTTTTCGACCGCTTGCATACCGATACGGCTGGTCAAATCGCCCCATTCTTTGTTTAGGCGAGCCAATGGACGGACAAATTCGCCCATGTCGTCATTGTCTTTGTTTTCTTCGCAGAATTTATGAATAACTTTGCTAAAGTTTGCCAATAGCTTGCCGTTTGAACCCAATACTTTACGACCTAGTAGGTCAAGTGATTGGATTTCGGTCGTACCTTCGTATAAACAGGCGATACGAGTGTCACGCACGTTTTGTTCCATACCCCACTCACGAATAAAGCCGTGACCGCCATACACTTGCACGCCGTGATTGGCAGACTCGTAGCCAGTTTCGGTCAAGAAGGCTTTGGCGATAGGGGTCAATAGTGATAGCATTTGGTCGGCATATACTTGGGCTTCGCCCTCGCCTTTGGCAACCACATCGGCAAATTGTGATAGATAATATACTAACGCACGACCGCCTTCGGCAAAGGCTTTGGAGGTCAATAGCATATTACGCACCGCAGGATGCACGATGATAGGGTCAGCCACTTGTTCTGGGGCTTTTGCACCGCTTAATGCACGCATGGCAAGACGCTCTTTGGCATACATCAAGCCACCTTGGAACGCAAATTCAGAAGCCGTCAAACCTTGAATTGCTGTGCCAATACGAGCAGTATTCATAAAGGTAAACATGGCATTTAAGCCTTTATTTGGCTCAGCAATCAAAAAGCCTTTGGCTTTGTCAAAGTTTAACACCGCTGTGGCAGAGGCCTTGATACCCATTTTGTGTTCGATTGAACCACAAGTCACGGCATTACGCTCACCGATAGAGCCGTCTGCATTGACATTAAATTTTGGTACGATAAATAGCGAAATACCTTTTGTACCTTGTGGGGCATTGGGCAAGCGAGCTAGCACGATATGTACGATATTGTCCGCCATGTCGTGTTCGCCAGCGGAAATAAAGATTTTTTGACCTGTGATGGCATAGCTACCGTCATCATTTGGCTCGGCTTTGGTGCGGATAATCCCCAAATCTGACCCTGCATGAGCTTCGGTCAAACACATTGTACCAGTCCATTCACCGCTGATAAGTTTTAGCAAATAATGTTGTTTTTGCTCGTCTGTACCGTGATGTTCGATGGTACGAATTGCCCCTTCTGATAATCCGGGGTACATTGAAAATGACCAGTTCGCTGTGCCTGTCATCTCATTGATGGCTGAACCCAACGACAATGGCATACCTTGACCGTCAAATTCTGGGTCAGCACAGAGTGATGGGAAGCCCAATTCGCAATATTGTTTGTAGGCCTCTTTAAAGCCAGTTGGGGTGTATACATTGCCATTTTCAAAACGACAGCCTTCTTCATCGCCTGTGCGATTAAGTGGCGATAGTTCGTTTTCGGCAAAGCTTGCCCCA
The DNA here is from genome assembly GCF_048551375.1 of Moraxella sp. TY6. Lineage (NCBI taxonomy): Bacteria > Pseudomonadati > Pseudomonadota > Gammaproteobacteria > Moraxellales > Moraxellaceae > Moraxella > Moraxella sp. TY6. Next base: position 93,799 of record NZ_JBLYZJ010000002.1, read on the forward strand.
GCTTCGACAAAGCTATCGAGCGTTTCTCTATCCACATGGGCGTAGGCAGGGATGGCGTTAAAATGTTCTTCAAATTTTAGCAACTCGTGCATCACGAATTTCATATCACGAAGGGGGGCTTTATATTGCATGGGACTATCCTTTTTTCAATTATTCATTGGTAACTGTAGGCTAATATTTAGGAATTACACATAAGTTTTTGATAACTTTGGTTGATAACGTTGGGCTTCACACGCTCAACCCAACCTACAATTTATCAAAATGCGTCAGTTGTAATATCAATCATTTCAACCATTAAGATAGGAAACTTTGCCCCAAGTTACAAGAGCCATGCCATGACTATAGGGTCATAAAAAACCGCTAGTTGTGCATTGAAAATACGAAAATTAGGCATTGGGTTGGTCTAATTGGCGAAACAATGCTTGCCAATGTTCATCATAATCAAAATCCACCTCAAAATGTTGATATAGCCAATCTGTCGCATCAATCGCCGACATCGGTTTGCCATAATAATAGCCTTGAATCCCATCACAGCCGATTTGACGCAAATAATCCAATTGTTGTTGGTTTTCTATGCCTTCAGCAATCACTTTAATATCAAGGGCATGAGCCATGGCAACCATAGATTTGACAAGCTTTTGTTTTTTCTCATCATTTAAAATATTATCAATAAAAGTTCGGTCAATCTTGATGGTATCCACAGGTAAATTGACCAAATAGTCTAACGTGGCAAACCCCACGCCAAAATCATCAATCGCCAAACGTATCCCTGCTTGGTGAAAATGATGTAGGATCTCATAACCTTGCTGATGGTCGACCAAATGAGCGATTTCTGTCAACTCAAATTCAATATATTTGGTAAAACAGTCATATTTCTCGACCAATTCATTGACAAACTCGACAAAACGAGGGTGATTGAGTTGCCGTGCATCGATATTGATACAAATAATACTGGCATGACCCATGCGTTTCCAAGCGATAATTTGATGAATACATGAATGAATCATGCTTTCAAATAACGGTTGGGACAGTGTCATTAAGACTTCACCCAAAAATTGAGCAGGTTGTAAAATACCTAAATTTGGGTGTTGCCACCGCACCAACGCCTCAAAAACGGCACTTTGTGGCGAATCAAATAAAAATTTTGGTTGAAAATACGGCACAACTTGCGAATTTTTGAGAGCCTCGTGAAATGTACTCAATAAATGTTCATTAGGGATGGTGGGTTGATAGTTCAGTTTTTCATACCAACTTATGTCGTCACCACCGTTAAGCTGGGCGTGATTTAAGGCAATTTCTGCTTGTGTTAATAAACTTTCGGTGGTTTGACTATCTTTGGGAAATTGGGCGATACCAATGGATAATCTAACATATAAATGTTTGTTTTTGATGATAAAAGGCAACTCAAGTAACTGACTAAGTTTTTCCAAATATTCATACACAAAAGCAATATCATGGGTGCGTACAAACATCGCAAAATCACCACCCCCCAAGCGAGCCATGCCTTTTAGACCGACATTGGTGCTGTTTAAGTCTTTGATACGTCTAACAAATTGCACAATTAACTGGTCAGTATCCACCACCCCCAATGTTTCATAAAATAGGTGTAATTTATCAATATGCACTCGAAATAAATATAGCTCAATATAGCGATGGGGTTGCTCACGGATACCCTGAATCGCCAACGAAAAATTTTGGTAAAACCCTTCATAATCCTGTAAACCTGTCAAACGGTCATAATTTAGACTTTCGGATAACTGTTGATAAAGGTGCATATTGCGATTGAGGTTTTGAATCATACCAATAAACAAAGTTTGGTTATTTTTGTCAGTGTAGGGCGTGATTTTAAGGTGAATAAATAGCTCTGTATCACCGCTTCGAGATATGGTTAGGGAGGTATCTACGGGTTGTTTGGCTCGTAACAACGTGGTGATTTGATTAAACTCGGTGGCAAAATAAGCAGGTAAATTTGGCGTGGCATAAAAGGAAAAATTACGTCCATTTAGCAACTCAAAGGGTAGAGCGGTGGTTTTTAAAAATTGCTCATTACAACAAATATAGCGTAATTCGCTATCTAAAATAAATAAACTGTCCGAGAAACACGATAAAACTTGGGCGAATAAATTGCCGATTTGAGAGCCATTTAGGTGCTTATCAAAGAAAGCCTCATCAAAATGGAAGCCATAAAAAGCCAACTTTTGATAATCCAAATAAGAGGCGAGTGAGCGTGGGTCAGTTACAGACGTAAACATAATTTTAGCAACATTCCCCTAATTGCTTTAAAGTGGCTTAAACTAAAAACGCCTGCAAAGTCGCCAATGCCACCACAGGGGCGGTTTCGGTGCGTAGCACACGCTCACCAATTTGCCATGCCAAATAGCCTGCATCCATCGCTTGTGTGACTTCATGGTCGGCAAGTCCGCCCTCAGAGCCAATTAACAACACAATGGGGCGAATCGGCTCGCTTGCCAAATGTGATTTGATACTGACAATGTTTTGGGCGATGTGTGATTGTTGTTTTGGGACGGCTAACACGAGCTTTAAACAATCGTTATTTGTTGGTTCTTGTTTTGAGGACATTCTAGCAAATTGTTGGCTATCTGACAATATAAATGAGCCTAATTCGATGGGTGGTAAAATTTTTGGCACAAGATTTAGCCCACATTGCTCACAAGCCGAAATTGCAACCCCTTGCCAGTGTTCAAGTTTTTTGCTGATTTGGTCGGGTTTTAGTCGGACTTCGCAACGTTCACTGGTGAGTAGCTGAATGGTAGTCACACCCATTTCGGTGGCTTTTTGGATGGCATAATCCATGCGTTCGCCACGGCTCATCACCAAGCCAATATGCACCTCATAAGGTAAAGCACGGTCGATGGGGTCAAAACTTTCAACTTTGACAAGGGCGGATTTTTTGCTAATTTCACTCAAAGTTACTGTGTATTCACCGCCTGTGCCGTCAAAGAATAGGGCAGTGTCGCCGATATTGGCTCGGAGTACCTTGCACCAATGATGAAAAATATCTTCGGTAAGTGGTATGCTTTCACCTACGGTTAATACATTGGGTTGATTGTAAAAAAATCGTCTCATATTAATGTTAACTCAAAAGTTTTTAAATGATAATCTATGCAATCGTGTTATTCGTAGGGGCTTATTGCATAAGCCCAATCTTTAAAATTTTAAACAGGGCGTATTCAATACGCCCCTACGACTGTGAATAATAACCAAATAGTATGAGTTTATTGTAGGTTGGGTGGAAGCATGACACCCAACACAAAAGATTGAAAATGTTGGGTTTCGCAAACTCAACCCAACCTACAGGCGGTAAAAATTCTTAAGTCCTGTCATTAAGGTAAGTTCAAGTTATTATTTTCAACGGTTGGCTGAATATTTTGCAAAGCCTTTATACCTTGTGCCAAAACTTCAAACACCTCTTTAATCTGTTCAATACTGGTACAGTAAGGCGGTATCAAGTACACATGATTGCCAATCGGACGTATCATCACGCCATGCTCAAGACACGCAGTCGCCAACGCCTTGCCACGCACATCGGCAAAATCAAGGGTAAACGCCACAATCATCCCTGTTTGGCGAGGATGAATAATCGGTAAACCTTGTGCGATTAAGCTTTGTAAACCATCCGCCATTGCCTGTATTAACGTTTGATTTCGTTCAATCACGTTGTCACGCTCAAAAATCTCAAGCGATGCCAATGCAGACGCACACGCCAATGGATTGCCTGTAAAACTGTGCGAATGTAAAAAGCCTTTTTCCACTTTTTCATCATAAAAGGTTTGGTAAATCGCTTCGGTTGTCATCACACACGACATCGGCAAATAGCCTGCGGTCAAGCCTTTGGACAAACAAATAAAGTCGGGGCAAAGCGTGTCTTTTTCATTATCATTCGCTAAAGCCAGCATTTGCTCGACCGCAAACATCGTCCCAGTTCGCCCAAAGCCAACGGCAATTTCATCATAAATCACATGAATCTGGTATTGTTCGGCAAGTTTCGCCACGCCAAGTAGATAATTGGGCGAATACATCGCCATACCTGTCGCCCCTTGTACCAATGGCTCAACAATCATGGCACACACATTTTCGGCTTGCTGTTTTAACACATTTTCCAAGTCGCTTAAACATTGCTGTTCGTATTGCTCTGCGGTCATATCATGCGGTTTAAAAATATGGGCAGGCGAGGGGACACGGATTTGACTGACGATTAAGTCTTTGTATTGCTTACTAAAAAGTGGAATATCGGTTACAGACAAGCTACCCACGGTTTCGCCATGATAGCCATGTTCGAGGGATATAAATTTGGTCTTTTTGTGGAAGCCTTGCTGTTGCCATGCTTGTAGGCTCATTTTTAATGCCACTTCCACCGCCCCAGAACCACTGTCAGCAAAAAAGGCTTTGGTTAAAGGTTTGGGCGTGATGCCCACCAATTTTTCGGCAAGTTGTATAATCGGTGGATGCGTGACCCCGGCAATTAGCGTATGTTCAAGGGTGTCGAGTTGGGTTTTGATTTTGGCATTGATGTAGGGGTGGCAATGTCCGTGTAGATTGACCCACCATGAGCTTATCATGTCGAGGTAGCATTTGCTGTGTTTGTCAAATAGATAACTGCCTTCGCCTTTGACGATTTCGAGGGGTGGGGTGTGTTCGAGGGCTTGCATTTGGGTGCAAGGTAGCCAGAGTGCGGACATGGTAAATTACTCAGATAGTTAGTCAGTTTAAATAAAAAGCCACAATATCATATTGTGGCTTTTTTGGGTGGTGTAGACCGATTATTTTTGGTCTTGACCTGCCAAGAAGAACCAAGTATCTAGCACTGAGTCAGGGTTTAATGACACAGAGTCAATACCTTGTTCCATTAGCCACATTGCCAAGTCTGGGTGGTCAGAAGGCCCTTGACCGCAGATGCCCACGTATTTACCTGCTTTGTTACAGGCTTCAATTGCCATTTTGAGCAATTTTTTGACCGCAGGGTCACGCTCGTCAAATAGTTGTGAAACGATACCAGAGTCACGGTCTAGACCAAGGGTCAACTGGGTCAAGTCGTTAGAACCGATTGAGAAACCATCGAAGTATTCAAGATAGTCTTCGGCCAATAACGCATTGGTTGGTAGCTCGCACATCATAATGACACGCAAACCATTTTCACCACGTTTTAGACCATTTTTCTCAAGTAGCTCAAGCACTTTGGCAGCTTCGTTGGTGGTACGTACGAATGGAATCATAATTTCAACATTGGTCAAACCCATGTCATCACGTACACGTTTTAACGCACGGCATTCTAACTCAAAGCAATCACGGAAGTTTTCTGACACATAACGGCTTGCACCACGGAAGCCCAACATTGGGTTTTCTTCAGATGGCTCGTATAGTTTACCACCGATAAGGTTGGCATATTCGTTTGATTTGAAGTCCGACATACGCACGATGACAGGTTTGTCATGGAACGCAACGGCTAGGGTTGAGATACCTTCGACCAATTTATCAACGTAGAAGTCCACAGGGGTGGCGTAGCCTGCCATACGCTCTTGAATCGCTTGAACGATTTCACGAGGTAGGGTGTTCATATTGAGTAGGGCTTTTGGATGCACGCCAATCATACGGTTGATGATAAATTCAAGACGAGCCAAGCCGACCCCTTTGTTAGGGATTTGGGCAAAACTAAAGGCACGGTCTGGATTACCCACGTTCATCATCACTTTGAACGCAAGTTCTGGCATAGATTCAATGGAGTTATTTTGGATTTCAAAGTCCAATTTGCCTTCGTAAATAAAGCCAGTATCACCTTCGGCACATGATACGGTAACTTCTTGACCATCGGTCAATAGCTCGGTGGCATTACCAGAACCGACTACTGCAGGCACGCCCAATTCACGAGCGATGATGGCTGCGTGACAAGTACGACCGCCACGGTTGGTGACGATGGCTGATGCACGTTTCATCACAGGTTCCCAGTCTGGGTCAGTCATGTCAGAAACCAGTACATCACCATCTTGAACTTTGTCCATTTCATGGATTGAGTTGACCACACGCACTGTACCAGAGCCGATACGTTGACCGATTGAACGACCTTCGACAATCACGTCACCTTTTTCTTTAAGGACGTAGCGTTCCATGACGTTATGGTTTTCACGGCTTTTCACGGTTTCTGGGCGAGCTTGAACGATGTAAAGTTTGCCATCATCGCCATCTTTTGCCCATTCGATGTCCATCGCATGACCGTAGTGTTTTTCGATAATGATGGCTTGTTTGGCAAGCTCAAGTAATTCGTCATTGCTTAGGGCAAATTGGTTGCGTTCAGTTTTTTCGACTGGGACGATTTTGACTGATTTACCTGCTGAGAAGGCGTCAGCATAAATCATTTTTTGTTGTTTTGAGCCAAGGTTACGGCGGATAATGGCAGGTTTACCATTGTTAAGTAGGGTTTTAGAAATGTAGTATTCGTCAGGGTTGACTGCACCTTGTACCACCATTTCACCCAAGCCGTAGCTTGCGGTGATGAATACCACGTCTTCAAAGCCACTTTCGGTATCAATGGTGAACATCACGCCTGATGTACCTGTTTCTGAGCGAACCATGCGTTGAACGCCTGCTGATAAGGCAACGCCAGCATGTTCAAAGCCTTTGTGTACACGGTAAGCGATAGCACGGTCGTTGTATAGTGAGGCAAATACTTCTTTGATAGCAACCAAAATATTGTCGATACCACGGATATTTAGGAAGGTTTCTTGTTGACCTGCAAATGACGCATCTGGCAAGTCTTCAGCGGTCGCTGATGAACGCACGGCAACTGCGATATCATTCCCTTGGCTCATTTCGGCAAAAGCATCACGGATTTCTTGCTCAAGGTCTTTGGGCAATTCTTGTTCGATAATCATGTCACGGATTTTTTTACCCGTGGTGGTCAAGGCGTGGACATCATTGACATCTAAGCCTTTGAGTTCAGCACTGATTTTTTCGCTCAAGCCTGTGTCGTGCAAAAACTTATTGAAAGCTTCTGATGTGGTGGCAAAACCACCGGGTACGCTGACACCTAAGTCGGTGAGGTGGCTAATCATTTCACCCAGTGAGGCATTTTTACCGCCTACTTTGTCAATGTCATTTTTGCCGAGTTGGTCGAGTGAGATAACTTGTGGGTTCAAGGTGCTGTCTCCATGAGTGATAAGTTAGAAAAATGCGACTATTTTGTCGAGATTATAACGATATTTTTTATAAATTTCGAGTGGGGATACAATAAATTTTGACCTTATTTTAGCAATTAATGCTTATCTATCAGCCAAAAATCCCCAGTTTTGTTAGAATTAATTGCTTAACTTGCGTATAATAACAAAAATCGCCCAGCTAGGATAAGCTTTAATACAAGGACACATCGCCTTATGCAACAAATCAAAGCCACCATCCAAAATAAAGACGCATTGACCTTTGAAAATTCACAAGCGTTACGTAGCGTGTTTTTTATTTCTGACGGCACTGCCATCACTTCAGAAACCTTGGGACGCTCAATTTTGAGCCAATTTCCCAATGTGCCGTTTGAAACTCGGGTGATTCCGTATGTTGATACCCTTGACCGTGCGGATGAAGCAGTGAATCAAATCAATCTTGCTCATCAGCGTGACGGCATGAAGCCATTGGTATTTGATACCATCGTTGACCCTGTGATTCGTGAGCGGATTAATGGGGCAAATGCGTATAATTTGGATATTTATGAAGGCTTGATTGGTAAAATTGCCGAAGAAATCCAAGTCGAACCTTCCGCCCATACAGGCAATGCCCATGATAATGTGGATTCTGACACCTATAAAGCCCGTATTGATGCGGTGCATTTTGCCCTTGATAATGACGATGGGGCGAGAACCATTCATTATGATGCGGCAGATATTATTTTGGTGGGCGTGTCACGTTCTGGGAAAACCCCAACATCTTTATATTTGGCATTACAATTTGGTATTCGAGCAGCCAACTACCCGTTGACCGAAGATGATTTATACGAAAATACTTTACCAAAAGCCCTTGTACCATATCGTGAAAAATTGTTTGGTTTGGTGATTGATACTGATAGATTGGTGAAAATCCGTAATGAACGCCGTGCAGGTAGTCGTTATGCCAGTTATCAACAGTGCCAACAAGAACTGCGAGCCATTCAAGGTATTTATATTTCACAAAGTATTCCCAACATTGACGTATCAACCATGTCAATCGAAGAAATCGCTACACGGATTTTACAAATGACAGGATTAAAAAGACGGATTATTTAGAAGTAACGTAAGTGATATAAATATTGTAAATTTAAATCTCCCTAAATCCCCCTTTTCCAAAGGGGGGGCTTAATATCTTTTTATAGGTATATAGCGGGTAAAGCCCCCTCTTTCGTAAAGAGGGGGTTGGGGGAGATTAAAAAATAGTAATAATCAGAGGCTAACATGGCAAAAAAACCCAAAGAAATTCACAAGGAAACCAACGTGGCAAATACCCCAACAACAACTGACAATCCAACCCCAAATGCGTCAGCCACAATAATTGCACCAAACAATGCAGTCAAAACCAGTACCAAATCCGAGTTAAAAGACTCAGATATCAAAGCCAATACCGTGAGTATCGGTGAGCATGATGATAAAGAAACCCATTTTGAAGATACGTCCGTACATTTTGACTTGATTAGTCCGCTAGATAGCACACGTATTCACCTCAAACGCTACAAACGTAGCGACCGCCAAGAAACCCAATACGACTATGATGCTGTTGTGTTAGGGGCAGGGCCTGCAGGGGAAGCAGCTGCCATGAAAATTGCCAAAAGTGGGCGAAAAGTTGCGGTGATTGACCCACGTAAGCAGGTGGGCGGTAACTGTACCCATGTTGGTACAATTCCCAGTAAAGCCTTGCGTCAGTCGGTGTTTAACATCATTGCCAATCGCCGTGACCCTATCTTAAATCAAGGCATTGATTATCATCAAATTCCACTGAATAAAGTCTTGACCAAAGCCCGTGAAGTGGTGCGAAGCCAAGTCGAAACGCATACCCGTTTTTATGAACGCAACCAAATCGACTTGATTAATGGTTGGGGTAGCTTTAAAGATAAACATACCTTACACATTGATATGGTAGATGGCACGGAGCAAGACATTACTTTTGAGCAAGCCATTATTACCGTGGGTAGTCGTCCATATCGTCCAGATTTGGTGGATTTTAGCCATCCACGGGTGTTTGATTCGGACAAAATTTTGCAGATGGATTATGTGGTGCAACGCATCATTATTTATGGGGCAGGCGTGATTGGCTGTGAATATGCGTCAATTTTTACAGGCTTGGGCTATAAGGTTGATTTGATTAACACCCAAGACCAACTATTAAGCTACCTTGATGATGAAATTTCCGATGCCTTGTCACATGACTTTCGTCAATTTGGCGTGTTGATTCGTAATAAAGAAGAAATCGAACGCCTTGAAACCTTTGATGATTATGTGATTTTGTACCTCAAAAGCGGTAAACGCATCAAATCCGATGCCTTTATGTGGTGTAATGGACGCTCTGGTAATACCGACAGCCTAAACTTACAGGCAGTAGGGCTAGAAGCCAATAGTCGTGGACAGCTTAAAGTCAATGAACATTACCAAACCAGTGTTCCGCATATTTATGCCGCAGGTGATGTTATCGGTTGGCCTTCGTTGGCTTCGGCGGCGTATGACCAAGGGCGTTGTGCGGCAGCCTATATGGTGGGTGATGAAAATGCCCAACCTGTGCGTAGCGTACCGACTGGGATTTATACCATTCCAGAGATTTCGAGTATTGGTAAAAACGAAAAAGAACTGACCGAAGAGAAAGTCCCTTACGAAGTGGGACAGGCGTTTTTTAAACATTTGGCAAGAGCCCAAATCATTGGTGAACGTAGTGGGGTACTCAAAATTTTATTCCACCGTGAAACCCTTGAGATTTTAGGGATTCACTGCTATGGCAACCATGCGTCAGAGATTATTCACATCGGACAAGCCGTAATGGAAAGTAAAGGTGGCAATACCTTAGAATACTTTGTCAATACCACTTTCAATTACCCAACGATGGCGGAAGCATATCGTGTGGCAGCGTTAAATGGTTTAAATCGTGTTTTCTAATTCATAAGTAACCTGAGTTCGGGTTAATAAAAATTATAAGCCATTGATATTGCTATCATTTAAATCTCCCCCAACCCCCTCTTTACGAAAGAGGGGGCTATGCCCCCATAACTTAGACTAAAACGGTGGGCAAGTCCCCCTTTGAAAAAGGGGGAGTTAGAGGGGGTCGTGGAAATTATAATTTAAAGTTTTTCAATTGCTTAGGTGTTTTATGAGTAAATTAGCATTAAATGCAGTGTATGAATCGCACCGCCCCACGCTCCAGCAAGCCTGTGGCGAGTTGGGTTTGGTGTTAAGCGATGAGCAGTATCAGCAACTCTTGTATTATCTGCAACAGTTATTATTTTGGAATAAAGCCTATAACCTTACCGCTATCAAAGATATTCCCACTGCCTTACTCAAACATATCATTGATAGCCTTGCGGTTGTGCCACATTTACCCCAAGGGCGATTGCTTGATATTGGTACAGGGGCAGGGTTGCCTGCGGTGATGATTGCGATTTGTCAACCCGAGCGAGCGGTGACAGCCCTTGATAGCAATAGCAAAAAAATTCGCTTTATCAAGCAAGTCATCAGTGAATTGGGTGTCAAAAATCTTACCCCAGTCGCCAGTCGCATTGAGGAGCATGAGGGGCAGTATGACCTAATTACCTCACGAGCATTTGCCTCATTGGTGGACTTTGTGACGGTGAGTGAACCAAAACTGGCAGAAGGTGGTGAAATTTGGGCGATGAAAGGCGTTGAACCGACCGATGAAATCAGCCAGTTGCAAAATCAATGGCAGATTGGTAGCATACGCCTCCGTGTGCCGAACCTTAATGAAGAACGGCATTTGATTCATCTAAAAAAACAGTAAAAATGTAAAAAATAGAGTGGTGGCATGGATATTTTAGCAATTGCAAATCAAAAAGGCGGTGTGGGGAAGACGACCACAGCCGTGAACCTCGCAGGGGCATTGGCACAAAAACGCAAAAAAGTGCTATTGATTGACCTTGATGCCCAAGGCAATGCCACCACTGCTTCTGGCGTGGATAAGCGTGAGCTTGAGTATAGCATTGCCGATGTGTTGCTAGATGGTTTGCCGATTCATCAAGCGATTGTCAAATCTGAGGCAGGCTATGATGTGATAGGGGCAAACAATGACCTGTCGGGCAGTGATTTAAGCCTTAGCCAAATTCCGCAAAATCATGCGATTTTAGCAAACGCCATGCAAGCCCTAAAAGAGCCGATTGTCAAACAGGGACGTACGCTTAAGCCGTATGATTTTGTCATTATTGATTGTGCCCCAAGTCTGAGTTTATTGACCATTAATGCCATGTGTGCCACTCGTGGGGTAGTTATTCCCATGCAGTGTGAGTATTTTGCATTGGAGGGTTTGGCAGATTTATCCCAAACCATCGAACGCTTGACCGAACTTAATCCCAATTTACACATTCGTGGCGTGTTACGTACCATGTTTGATTCACGCAATACGCTTGCCAATGATGTGTCACGAGAATTGATTGAGCATTTTGGCTCGATTTTATTTCACACCGTTATTCCTCGTAATATTCGTCTTGCCGAAGCCCCTGCCCACGGTATGTCGGTGTTTGACTATGATGAAGGCTCTCGTGGGGCGTATGCGTATAGCAAACTTGCCAATGAAGTGATTCAGCAAAGCAAACAATTACAATTAGTGTAAAATTTTTGATTGATGGCAATGGCGAATAAAACGCCAAAAGTAGTTTATGATAACCATAATATCTGCTAATATAATAGGCTTTATATTTTTGCTTTGACTGTGTAATTGATGGGTTGGCAAAACTTGGTGTAATGGGATATTGACATGGTAAAAAAACGTGGACTTGCGTCCAATCGTGGGCTTGATGCGTTGCTTGGCTCGATAAAAAAAGAAAAGTTGATTGCAGGGACACTGGCAAATACCAGTGTGAGCCTTGCCAATGACAGTCTTGCCAATGCAAATTTTGATGGTGATTTGACCAGCCCAACTGATTTAGCCGTTGATATGACTGCCGTTGCATCATTATCTGAATCTGATAATGTGGCTGATAAAGTGTCTGATGCTTTGACAGCCAATCCGTCTGTGCCTTTAGCTAATGCCAAAAAGACCAAAAAATCAACCCATCAACCATTAACCACTTCACCAAGTGCCTCAATTACCCCAACCAAATCCGCCTCCATCACCAATGAGGCTTCTAATAACAGCGAAATGGGGTTAAACCTACTCAATTTTGATGTCAATCGCCTACAACGAGGCAAATACCAACCTCGCATTGATTTGGGGGAAGAGGCATTGCAAGAGCTTGCCACTTCTATTCGCCAGCATGGTGTGATGCAACCCATCGTGATTCGCCCCCTCATTAAAGTGGGAGCGACTGCTGAGATTACCCATGAAATCATCGCAGGGGAACGCCGTTGGCGAGCTGCCCAAATTGCAGGGTTGACCCATATTCCTGCGATTGTGCGTCCGATGTCGGATGATTTGGCGATTGCGTTGGCACTGATTGAAAATATCCAACGTGAAGATTTATCGGTGATGGAACAAGCGGTAGCGTTGCAACGTTTCCATGACGAGTTTGGCATGAGTCATGCCCAAATTGCCGATGTGGTGGGTAAAGCACGTACCACGGTATCAAATTTATTGCGTTTGAATCAATTGCATGATGACGTGAAGCAAGCACTCAATGAAACCAAAATTGACATGGGGCACGCCAGAGCCTTGCTTGCTCTATCTAGTGAACAACAGCCGATTATTGCCAAAAAAATTATCAATGAGCAACTGACCGTCAGACAGACTGAACAGCTAATTAAAGATATTTTAAATCCCCAAGAAACACCAAAGCCACAAAAAACCTTGGATTATGAGCGTTTACGTCTAAATCAACAACTATCAGAAAGCTTGGGGGCGATGGTAAAAGTCAAAGGCTCATCAACGGATAAAGGCAGTATTGAAATATTTTTTCATAGTGCAGAAGAATTACAAAATTTGTTAGCACAACTACAATCGCAGTAAAGAGGAAAGTCATGTGGGAGTTAGTTAAAGCAGGTGGGTGGTTGATGACTCCCATTATTGCATGTTCAATTTTGATGGTAATTATCATGTTTGAACGGGGGGTTAAATTGCGAATGGCAAATGTTGCCCCTACACGCCTTCGAGAGCAATTGATTGGGCGATTGGTTGAGCAAGGTGATATTAGTCGTGATGACCTTTTGACTGTCAAAGATAACTCACCGTTGGGCGATATTTTGGCGACAGGATTGCTATATCGTCAATATGGGCTGGACTCGATGACCATGCACATGGAAAACCGTGCCAGTGTGCAAATCCATCGCCTCGAAAAAAACATCAATATGCTTGGTACGATTGGGGCAATTGCTCCTTTATTGGGTTTACTCGGTACGGTGCTTGGGATTATTACCTCATTTTTGGCGATTACCGCAGGCGAAATGCAAGACCCGACCATGCTGGCGGCTGGCGTGTCGCAAGCCTTGATTACTACCGCAGGTGGTATGGTGGTGGCGATTCCTGCCGTGATTGCGTACCGTTATTTCCAACGTAAAATCGTGGATATTAATGCTTATTTTGAACAAGAAGCAGGCTTGATGGTGCAAGAGTTGTTGGATAATAAACGAGTGGCTGTTCAGCCTAGTAGTGCCACCAAACAGCCAGCCAAAGAAATTTTGCCTGAATAAGAGGTTGAACGATGCGTTTTAGAAAACCCACAGTTGAACCGATTGATATCAATCTGACACCCATGATTGATTGTTTGTTATTTTTAATCGTGTTTTTACTGTTATCCACCACGTTTAATCACTTTAGCAAACTGAATATTGTGTTGCCACAAGCCGAAGGGGTCAAAATTACCGAAAAAGACCAACGAGTCGAAGTGGCTGTCCAAAAAGACGGTAGCTATTTGGTCAATGGTATTGCCCTTGCAGGCAGTGGTGAGGCAGAGCTTAGCTCGATGATTCGCCAAGAAACAGGGGATAATCGTAAGTTGTTATTTGTGATTTCGGCGGATGCCAATACTTCTCATCAGTCCGTGGTGCGTGTGATGGATGTGGCAGGCAAAATGGGCTTTATGAACCTCAATATCAGTACCGTTGTGCCAGCAGGTTCGGCTGAAGCGACTGCTACTAAGTCTGCTTCTCCAGCCACTAAGCCAACCAATCCTTGATTCCCTCATCTGAGTTACCATGACAAAGCCTACCCAGTCTTTATTACCATCTTCGCCTAGCCGTTGGCAAACTTATCAACGATTATTAACCTATATCACGCCCTATTGGAAATATATTGTGTTGGTGGTGATTGGTTTTGCGTTGAATGCCTTGACCGAGGCAGGCGTGGCAAAGCTGATGCAGTTTATTATTGATGCCATCAATCAACAAAATCGTCAGTATATGAATGTATTTCCTTTGCTGATTATTGCTTTGTTTGTGGTGCGTGGACTTGGGTCATTTTTGGGTAATTATTATAGTGCTTTGATTTCTCGTAATTTGGTGTATCGCTTGCGAGTGCAGGTGTTTGACAAGTTACTGATACTTCCTAGTCAATTTTATCTTAACCATAACGCAGGGCAAATTTCTGCCAAATTGATTTTTGATGTCGAGCAAGTCACCTCAGCAAGCACTGAAACGCTGAAAACCTTACTTCGAGATGGATTGACTGTTATTAGTTTATTGGCAACCATGTTGTACATTAATTGGCGGTTAAGTCTGATGTTATTTGTGGTGTTGCCACCGATTTTTTATTTGGTTAGACATGCTAGCAAACGCTTTCGCAAACTGTCTGGTGATATTCAACAGTCAATGGGTGAGGTTAGTCACATTACCAATGAAGTGATTAATGGCTATCAAGTGGTAAAAAATTATGGTGGTCAAGGCTATGAGTTTGGGCGATTTGACCAAGCCTCGCACGATAATCTACAAAAAGGTCTAAAAATTGTCGTGACCAATAGCATTAACACCCCTGCTATTCAGTTGATTTTGGCGTGTGCCATGTCGGTGGTGGTGTGGTTGGCATTACGCCCAGAAGTCATGGATAATATGACTGCAGGGCAATTCATTGCTTATATTGGGGCAGCAGGATTGTTAAGTAAACCTGTGCGTTCATTAACCGATGTGAATCAAGGCTTACAACGTGGTTTAGCAGCAGCAGATTCGGTATTTGCCTTAATTGATGAGCCAGCTGAAGTTGATACAGGCACAAAAACCCCAACCTTGCAAGGCAATATCCAGTTTAATCACGTTAGTATTGGCTATGGGGCAGGGGAGTTTGCCATTCAAGATTTTCACCTTGATATCAAGACAGGGGAAACCGTGGCATTGGTCGGACGCAGTGGGGCAGGTAAAACCACGCTAGTCAATGCCTTGATGCGTGCGGTCAATATCAGTGAGGGCAATATTTACCTTGATGGCGTGGCGATTGATGAAATGACACTTGCCAGTTTGCGGTCGCAAATTTCGAGCGTCAATCAGCAAGTGATTTTATTTAACACCACCATTCACAACAATATTGCCTATGGCGAATTGGCAAATAAAAGCCGTGAGGCGGTCATTCAAGCCAGTCAATCTGCGTATGCCCATGATTTTATTATGAATCTACCAAATGGCTATGATACCGTGATTGGGGCAGAGGGCTTGCAACTATCGGGCGGTCAACGTCAACGCTTGTCGATTGCCAGAGCCTTGCTCAAAGATGCCCCAATCCTAATCCTTGACGAAGCCACCAGTGCCTTGGATAATGAGTCAGAGTTTTATATCCAAAAAGCCCTAGAAACCGTCATGCAAAACCGCACTACCATTGTTATTGCCCACCGTCTGACGACTATCCAAAATGCGGATAAAATCGTGGTCATGGATAAAGGGAAAATTGTCGAAGTTGGCAACCATGCGACCTTGATGGCAAAACAAGGGGCTTATGCTAAATTATACGACCGCCATTTTGATGATGATATGATTGATAACGCATAATAGACCTCTTTCCATACCCCCTCTAACTCCCCCTTGTCAGGGGGAGAACTGCTCCCTCCCCTGTTAAGGGGAGGGTTGGGGTGGGGTTAAATAAAAGATTTTAATTAAATTCAGTAGATTGGAAAGAGGTCTGTTACATAAGCCCAAATTTCAAATTTAACAACAGGGCATAAGCATTATGCCCTTACGATGACCCCTACCACGGATTTATCATGGAGCAAGTATTTCTTAACGCATGGCAAAAAAAGTCGCTTTGGCTATGGGTATTATACCCATTGACCCTGCTATACCGTGGTGTGTCTTGGCTGAATAAAAAAAGCTACGATTTGGGGCTAAAAAAAACTTTTTATCCTACAGTGCCTGTGTGGGTAATTGGCAATATCACGGTAGGCGGTAGTGGTAAAACGCCCTTTATCATTGCCTTGGTGCAGTATCTACAAGCCCAAGGCGTGCAAGTCGGTGTAATCAGTCGTGGCTATGGCGGTGATGTCAGTCAAATGCCTAGCCTTGTTACCCCAAAATCTACGCCCTCCCAAGTCGGTGACGAACCTTGTCTGATAGTGCAAAATACCCAAGCCACAGGTCAAGCTATGCCGATGGCAGTATGTCCCAACCGTGGACAAGCGATTGATTTATTACTACAACACTTCCCCAATATTCAACTGATATTAGCCGATGATGGCTTGCAACATCATGCCCTTGACCGTGACCATAATTGGATTGTGGTGGATGGAGATAGGGGCTTTGGCAATCGGCAAGTGCTACCCACTGGGTTTTTGCGTGAGCCGATAGCTCGCTTGCGACAGCCCAACACCACAGTAATTTTTCATCAAAAAAATTGGCAATTATCAGATGATTTATTGCCAAAAAATATGCTCGATAGCTTTCGACAAAATCCATTGTTTATGCGATTAGTTGAACAAAATCCCATTCCGCTGTTTGAAAATACTCAAGTTAAGAATCATCAAAATAGCCTAAGTAATCTAAAACAAGAAAGTCAATCTTTACCACCGCAACAAGTGATTGCGATGACAGGGATTGGTTATCCGAAGCGGTTTTTTAATAGCCTAAGCAAATTAGGGTTTGATTTGATTGAGAAACCGTTAAATGACCATCATAAATTTACATTGGCAGATTTTACGGATTTACCCAATGATTTGCCGATTATCGTGACGGCAAAAGATGCGGTGAAAATTCGCTTATTGTTACAAGTGGATAATGGTGAATTTGCAGAGGGTTTGAAACTTCGGATTTGGGTGTTGCCAGTGGTGGCGGAATTGTCCGAAACGGTTTATCATGCGTTGGATAACCAATTATTAGAATTAGGAATCAAATCAGAATTATGAACAAACACCTCGTCATCCCAGCTCGCTTAAAAAGCACCCGTCTACCCAACAAGCCACTTCTAGAAATTCACGATAAACCCATGATTTTATGGGTCATTGACCGTGCTGTCGCCGTACAACAAGCAGGCATTGCCGATGATATCTTTGTCGCCACCGATAGCCAAGCGATTGCCGATATTTGCCAAGACTACTGCCAAAATAACCAACTTGCCGTGCAAGTTATTATGACTTCCCCAGACCACGCTTCTGGTACAGACCGCCTTGCCGAAGTCGCCCAACAACTTAATTGGTCGCCCCAAGATATCGTCATCAATATGCAAGGGGATGAGCCACTTGTGCCGAAAAGCTTGATTGCACAAGTCACTGAGCTGTTATTACAAAAAACCGATTGCGTGATGGCGACCCTTGCCGAGCCGATTTTGACCTTTGAGGAATTTTATCGCCCCTCGGTGGTGAAAGTAGTCAAAACTGTCAATAACGAAGCCTTGTATTTTAGCCGTTCACCGATTCCCTGTGACCGTGATATAGCGATGAATGATACGCCACCTGTAATGAGCGATAAACCAAACAATGCGTTACGTCATTTGGGGCTGTATGCGTATCGAGTGAATTTGCTTCAGCAGTTTGGCAGTTGGCAACAAGGCAAGCTAGAACAGCTTGAAAGCCTTGAGCAACTGCGGATTATGGAGCATGGTTTCCGTATTGCCATTGATGTGGCAAGTGTGCAATTACCTGCTGGCGTGGATACCCAAGGGGATTTGGATAGATTAAATATGATGGATTTAACGGACTTTTTGGCGGTAGAATAGTATTATTTATGCTTCGCTAATAGGTTATCCAACGCCCATTTGCCACCACCTGCCGACCATAAGTATAAGAAAATAAAGCAAAATAGCACCGCTGCTTCGCCTCTATTTTGTAATGGTAGCCAAAAATTGCCTAATTTGGCATGGGCGATAAAATAACCGATTGCTATCATCCCAGATGCCAAAAATCCTGCTAGACGAGTTTGGAAACCCACCAAAATCATCCCCCCTAGGATAAATTCCAAAATACCACTTGCCCCCATTAATGAAGCCAAATCAATAACTTTGTCGGTGGCAGGGATACCAAATAATTTTTGTGTGCCATGTAAAAAAAAGCAATAGCCTGCCACGATACGTAAGATACCCAAAAAATACGGTTGATGCGTTGCCATGCCAGAAAATGCAGTTTTCATAAAAATAACCTTTAATTTGTTAAGTAAAATTCAATAATAAGGGCTTTATTCTATAAAGAAATGCTGGGATATACCACATAGAAATGTGAGTTTTTTGTGAAATATGGTTAATTATTGGTAAGTAATCCTGCGATTTGTAACTAAATAGTCTAATGCTGATTCTACTAAATGATTGTTGAATTTAGAGTATAAGGCATTTGTTAAGTTTGATAAGTTTTGTTATACTGATTTTATCTTTATATTTGACTGTTGATATAAAATAAAACATTTGTTGTGTTAATGTATTACATACGTCCAAGATACCAACATATTATGCCAAATTTAAACACGATATCATCCATTATTCACTCAAGGAGCATGCCCATGAAAGGTAGCCAAAAAGTTGTCGATTATCTAAATTTTCTGATTGGTGGTGAGCTAGGGGCGAGAGATCAGTATTTTATCCATGCTCAAATGTACCAAGAATGGCATTACCTCAAACTCCACGCTCGTATGGCACATGAGATGGAAGAAGAAACTGACCATGCCAAAGCCTTGATTAACCGTGTATTGATGCTTGAAAGTACACCAAATATGCGTGTCGAGCCGATTCATGTTGGGCATGATGTACCAAGTATGCTAAAAGCTGACTTAGAGCTAGAATACAAAGTGCGTCAACACCTTAAAGATGGGATTGCCTTATGTGAACAAGAACATGACTATGTGACACGTGAAATATTAGTCGCACAGCTGATTGACACCGAAGAAGACCACGCCCATTGGCTTGAACAACAGTTGCGTTTGATTGACATGATTGGTTTACCAAATTATTTACAGTCGCAATTAGGCGATATTGACAACTGATAATAAGGATAAACAAATGCAAGTGAATAAACAGGTAATTCGTGCGTTAAATCAAGTGCTAGGACAAGCGTTGATTGGGATTAATCAATATTTTCTGCATGCACGTATCGCCAAAAATTGGGGATTGCACGAACTCAACGACAAGCTATATCATCAATCTATCCATGAAATGAAGTGGGCGGATGACTTGATTGAGCGAATTTTGATCCTTGATGGTCTGCCAAATTTACAAGAATTGGGTAAAATTTTAATTGGCGAAAACGTGGCTGAGATTTTGGCATGTGACCTAAAATTAGAATACCAAAAAACTGATATCTTACGTCAAGCGATTGCCTTGTGTGAAACCGAACAAGACTTTGTTTCTCGTCAATTATTGGTCAAGCTGAAAGATGGTAGCGAAGAGTATATTGATTGGCTCGAAACGCAACAAGAAATTATCGAGCGTATTGGTATCGAAAAATACACCCAAAGTTTGATGCAAGATTAGGGACACGCCCTAAGTACGATTTAAAGCATTGCGGTTTATCTGCAAGGCAAAGCCCTCTCTTTATACTTTTAGAACTTACGCATTTAACCAAATCGTAGGTTGGGTAGAGCTTGCGATACCCAACAATTTCAATGGTTTATGTTGGGTGTCATGCTTCCACCCAACCTACAAATGGCATTTTTGCGTAAGTCCTAACTTTATAAGTAACGGGGGTGATTTAAGAAATAGGGCAAAATTATGATAGCACAAGCACCCTTATTGATTACCACAGGCGAACCAGCAGGCATTGGTATGGATATTGTGCTAATGTTAGCTGATAAGGGCAAATTAGAAAGTCAGCGTCCCATCGTGGTATTGGCGGACAAGAATGCCTTTGAGCAACGCCAACAGCAATTATTGGCTAATCATAGCCTTAGCAAATCAATTGTTTTTAATAATATTGATGTGCAAGACTTGGCAAACTTGACCCCCAATGCGCCCAACCATAATTTTTATTTATTACCTATTCCTACCCAACATCCTGTGACTGTAGGGGTGCTAGATGTTGCCAATGCCCCAATGGTACTCGCACAGCTACAACTGGCACATGATTTGGCGATGCGTGGGCAAGTGGCAGGGATTGTCACTGCACCGCTCCAAAAGTCAGTGATTATGACGCTTGACCCACATTTTATGGGCCATACTGAGTTTTTTATGGAGCAAGCTGGCTTGGATAAAGTGGTGATGATGCTTGCTAATCAAACCATGAAAGTTGCCCTTGTGACCACCCATTTACCGTTGAAAGATGTACCGAATGCCATTACCCAAGATGAAGTGCGAAAAACCGTACAAATTGTGCTAGCTGATTGCCAAATGAAATTTGGCTTAAAAAACCCAAAAATTTTGGTCTGTGGACTGAATCCACACGCAGGTGAACATGGGCATTTGGGAACAGAAGAGCGAGATGTGATTAATCCTGTGTTGCAAGGTTTTATTAATCAAGGGGTGGATATCAGCCTCGCCATGCCTGCCGATACGCTGTTTACCAAAAAATATGTATCGCAAGCGGATACCATTATTGCCATGTACCATGACCAAGGGCTTGCTCCACTCAAATCACATGGTTTTGGTGAAACGGTGAATATTACTTTGGGTTTGCCGTATATTCGCACTTCGGTTGACCACGGTACTGCCCTTGACCTTGCAGGGACAGGGCAGGCGAGTGCGGAAAGTTTGTATCATGCGATTATTTATGCGAATCAAATGGCTGGCGATGCGTATTAAATCAACACCGCTTTTTTCACCAATAATTGTAAGCTTTGTTGCTCATTAAAGGTGTTTTTTTGTAGTTCAAATAATACATGAATTTGGCTAATACTGCGGTTAATTTGGCTGATATTCACCGCTTCCAAATCCGCATTAAACCAAATCGCCTCAAGGGTAAATGCCACTTGTGGATGAGATAGCCATAATTTGAGGTGTTTGTCTTTTAGCACACGAACATCTTGCACCACAAACACTTCATCAAATATCGGCGGTGCAAAGCCATTGCCCCAAATGGCAAGTTCGTTAAGTGCCTCGACAAAATTTAGGCTATATTCTGCCCCTGCAAGTTGACCATCACTGAATAGGGTTTGTTCAAATACGGATTCATCAAGGGTTGCCAAAGCTGTTTCAAAGGCTTGACAAAACGCCTCAAAATGCTGGCGTTGTAGCGTCAGCCCTGCCGCCATCGCATGACCGCCAAAGTGACTAATCAACTGCGGATTGGCTTGTGCCACTGCCTCTATCATGTCACGAATATGGATACCTTCAATCGAGCGAGCTGAGCCTTTAATACTATCGGTCGCTTTGGTGGCAGTGGTATCAGCAGGGGCGAATACAATACTCGGCAAATGATAGGTTTCTTTGAGTCGACCTGACACAATCCCAATTACCCCTTGATGCCAGTCATCTTGGTATAGTACCACACTGCGTTTGAGGGGCAGATTGGCAGGGATGGGCGTGGTATTTTGTAAAATATCATTGGCTTGTTGACGCATTTGCGTTTCAGTTTGACGGCGTTCTTGATTGAGTTTATCCAGTTGATATGCCAATCGCCCCGCTTCGCCCCAGTCATCGCTTAACAAACATTCAATCCCAATTCGCATATTATCCATGCGTCCTGCCGCATTGATACGAGGGGCGATGATAAAGCCAAAATCTTGTACTGTAATTTGCTCCGCTTGTTTGCCTGCTTGCTCTAAAATTGCCAAAATCCCCACACAGCAACGCCCTGCACGAATCGCTTGCAAGCCATGATGCACCAAAATGCGGTTGTTTTGGTCAAGTACGCCCACATCCGCCACCGTTCCCAACGCCACCAAATCCAAATATTGGCTGACTTGGGTGGTGGACTTGCCTGCGTTTCGGCGAGATTTTGCCAAATTTCCCAACACATAAAACGCCACACCAACGCCCACCAAGGCTTTACTGCCAAACGTACATCCCAGTTGATTGGGATTGACCACCGCATCGGCAGGCGGATTGGCATGATTGGTCAGATGATGGTCGGTAATAATCACCTGTAAGCCGTGTTGTTTGGCAAACGCTACCCCTGCATGGCTAGAAATACCATTATCCACTGTTACAATCAATTGAGGGGCAAACAGTTCAATCCCCAATTGCACGATTTCTGGGGTCAAACCATAGCCATATTTAAAGCGGTCAGGCACTAAAAATTCCACCTGCCCACCCATCGCACGCAACACACGCACCATCAAAGCTGTGCTAGTCGCCCCATCGCAATCAAAATCCCCCACAATCAAAATTTTATCACCCTTATCAAGAGCTTGGTCAAGTAAGCTCACCGCCGAATCCAATCCCAATAGCCCATCCGCTGAGAGCATTACCCCAAATGAGGTCGATAACTGTTGGGCATCGTGAATCCCACGCCCCAATAAAATCCGTGTCAGCGTTTCGGATAGCCCAAATTTGGCACTGGCTGAGGACAAGGCTTCGTTAAAACTGGCATGGGTAACATTTGAGTTTGGCTGAGTGGAAGCAAGTAGTTTTTGATAACGGGGCGTAATAGTTAACATTAGATACCATCATTAATTATTAGAAAACTTCGTAAGCCTTATGTTAATAAAATAGGACAAAGGCTATAAAAAGCTACAAAATCATGCAAATTATTTGCAAAATAGGGCTTATCAAGGGGGCAGAAGCTGATTAAAATAGTGAGCGAAAATTGAATAAGGTTGTAGTGGCGTTATCGCTTATATTTTAACCAGCGTCATCCGCATATCTTACCAAATTTAATAGCAGTTAAATCATTTTTATTTTGAAGGAACTACCTATGGCGATTGCAAATGTTGAAAAAATTAAAACCAAGATTGACCCAAAGCTAAATCTTGAGAAAGTCAAACTTGAATGTGAAGAAGAAGTTAAAAAACAAGCCAAAGTATCAGCAGCCGCTGCCGTTGTGCCAATTCCTATGATGGATTTGGTAGTAGATGCTGGCTTATTAACCAAGTTATTACCTGAAATTTCAAGCCGTTTTGGTTTGACGGAAGATGACCAGGTTATCAATTTGGACAATAAAAACAAAGACAGTATTGCCGACTTTAAAGATAAAGCCGTGGATTTTGCAGGGCTAGTGTTGACTCGCAGTATTGCCAAAAAAACCTTCCAAGGCTTTGGCGGTCGTATCGTTGCCAAGCAAGTCACCAAATTTATTCCTTTTGGTGGTCAAATCGTGGCAGGGACGATTGGTTATTTGATGTTTAAAAAAATCGCCAATGACCATATCGAACAATGCTACCAAACAGCCAAAAAATTGCAACGTGAGCAAGCCAGTCAAGCATTATAAGTGCCGAAACAAAAATATCTTATAGAGTGGGTCAGCCGTTTTTTTTGGCGTAACCCACGGAAAATCAGACTATAAATTACAATTGTCCAGTTATTTTACCAAAACAGAGGCGTATGATACCCCTCTGTTTTTTATTGCTTGGTGTAATTATTATGTTATAGCCCCCTCTTTTTTAAAGAGGGGGTTGGGGGAGATTTAAATGATGGCAATATTAATGGTTTATAATTTATTTTAATTCGAATTCAGGTTAACTTAAACACCATCCCATAAAGTTAAATTTTAATTACCAAAATATATAGCCCCATTTTTTAAATAAATATTGGTTATGTGAGCAATTTTGCAATTTTTCATTAACATTTCATCACAATTACAGTATATTATGGGGGTAGATTTTTCAAGCCAGCCTAAGCTAGCCATTATCAGCCAGTGAACGGCAGACTACACGAATTTTTTCTCACCGCCACATGATCAAGAGGACGAACTCATGTTTTTAGAAGATTACCGCAAACATGTCGCAGAACGTGAAGCACAGGGTGTTGTGCCACAGCCATTGAACGAACAACAAACCAGCGAATTGGTTGAATTGCTCAAAAACCCACCAGCAGGCGAGGAAGCCGTGTTGGTAGATTTATTAGAAAATCGTATTCCACCAGGGGTTGACCAAGCTGCCTATGTCAAAGCAGGTTTCTTGGCGGCCGTGGTCAAAGGCGAAGCGACTTCAAGCCTAGTAAGCAAACAGCAAGCCATCAAAATGCTAGGACAAATGCAAGGTGGCTATAACGTTGAGCCATTGATTCAAGCCCTAGACGATAAAGAACTTGCCAAAGACGCTGGCGAAGCGTTGAAAAAAACCTTGCTAGTCTTTGATGCGTTCCATGACGTGACTGACAAAGCCGAAGCAGGTAACGAAGTTGCTAAAGAAGTGTTGCAATCATGGGCAAATGCCGAATGGTTCACCAACCGTCCAGAAGTGCCAAAAAAAGCCACTTACAAAACCTTCAAAGTCACTGGCGAAACCAATACTGACGACCTATCACCTGCTCAAGACGCATGGTCACGCCCAGACATCCCACTACACGCTTTGGCAATGCTAAAAAATGCTCGTGATGGCATTACCCCAGACCAAGACGGCGTGATTGGTCCAATGAAACAAATCGAAGCCCTAAAAGCTGATGGTATTCCACTAGCGTATGTGGGTGACGTTGTGGGTACAGGTTCAAGCCGTAAATCAGCCACCAACTCAGTGTTATGGTTGATGGGTGATGACATCGAAGGCGTGCCAAACAAACGTGGTGGCGGTCTATGTCTAGGTGGTAAAATCGCACCGATTTTCTTCAATACCATGGAAGATGCAGGTGCATTGCCAATTGAAGTTGACGTATCAAAACTCAACATGGGTGACGTATTTGACATCTACCCACACGATGGCAAAATCACCAAACATGATTCAGATGAAGTGTTATCAACTTTTGAATTAAAATCACCAACGCTACTGGATGAAGTGCGTGCAGGTGGTCGTATTCCATTGATTATCGGTCGTGGCTTGACTAACAAAGCTCGTGAATACCTAGGTTTGGGTGCGTCTGATATCTTTGCAACCCCAGAACAACCAGCCGATACAGGCAAAGGCTATACCCTTGCTCAAAAAATGGTGGGTAAAGCGTGTGGTGTAGCAGGTGTGCGTGCAGGTGCATACTGTGAACCAAAAATGACCACTGTTGGTTCACAAGATACCACAGGTCCAATGACTCGTGACGAGCTAAAAGACTTGGCATGTTTGGGCTTCTCAGCGGATTTAGTCATGCAGTCATTCTGTCATACCGCTGCTTATCCAAAGCCAGTTGACGTACAAACCCAACACACCCTGCCTGACTTTATTATGAACCGTGGTGGCGTGAGCCTACGCCCTGGGGACGGTATTATCCACTCATGGCTAAACCGTATGCTATTGCCTGATACCGTTGGTACAGGTGGTGACTCACATACTCGTTTCCCATTGGGTATTTCATTCCCAGCAGGTTCTGGCTTGGTAGCATTTGCCGCAGCGACTGGCGTGATGCCACTGGACATGCCAGAATCAGTGCGTGTGCGTTTCGTGGGTGAAATGCAACCAGGCATCACCTTGCGTGACCTAGTCCATGCTATCCCACTACAAGCCATCAAAGAAGGTCTATTAACCGTTGAAAAAGCTGGTAAAGTCAACGTGTTTAATGGTCGTATCCTTGAAATCGAAGGCTTGGAAGATTTGACCGTTGAGCAAGCATTTGAATTATCAGACGCTTCAGCCGAACGTTCTGCTGCAGGTTGTACCATTACTTTGTCAGAAGAATCTGTCAAAGAATACCTAACTTCTAATATCACCCTATTAAAATGGATGATTAGCGAAGGTTATGGTGATGCTCGTACCATCGCTCGCCGTATCAAAGGTATGGAAAACTGGCTTGCCAACCCAAGCCTAATGCGTGCTGATGCCGATGCCGAATACGCAGCCGATATCACCATTGACATGAGTGCTATCAAAGAGCCTATCCTTTGCTGTCCAAATGACCCAGACGATGCCAAAACTTTGGCAGACGTAGCTGGCGACAAGATTGACGAAGTGTTTATCGGTTCATGTATGACCAATATCGGTCACTTCCGTGCCGCTGCTGCCTTGTTAAAAGAAGTACCAGCAGGTAGCCTATCAACTCGCCTATGGATTGCACCACCGACCAAAATGGACGAGCGTCAATTGATGGATGAAGGCTTATACAACGTGTATGCACAAGCAGGGGCAAGAACAGAAATGCCTGGCTGTTCACTCTGTATGGGTAACCAAGCACGCATTGCACCTAAGTCAACGGCTGTTTCGACTTCAACTCGTAACTTCCCAAATCGTCTAGGTCAAGGTTCAAACGTTTACTTGGCTTCAGCAGAATTGGCTTCGGTCGCTGCGGTATTGGGTAAACTACCAACCAATGAAGAGTACCAACAGTACGCAGGTAAATTGAACAGCATGTCAGCCGACATCTACAAATACCTTAACTTCGACCGTATGAGCGAATACACCGAAGATGCGAACAAAATTGATGTGGCTCAATTGACCTAGTCAATGGTTTTGATTTGATTATAAAACCCCATTTTGCAATAAAGTGGGGTTTTTTCTTGCCAAACAACTCGATTTGCTATAGAATAGGCGGTTAAATTAAAACTTACCGTAGGGTGTCAATTTGAGCTTACAAATGACAACACGCTAAATCCAAAGGCTGGGCAGGATACTGTTCAGCCTTTTGCGGTTTTAAGGTAACCAAATTTTAGCCAATTTTTTATTTCCGTATTTTATTTTTACTTTATTATAGGGTTTAAAATTAGGAATTATATTTTGGGCGTATGCAATACGCCCCTACAAAACTTTCTTATTCCTACTTTAAACAACTATACCATATATGATGAGGGGTCACCTATGTTACGAATTGTTGATGAAGCACTCACTTTTGATGATGTGTTATTGCTACCTGCTTATTCTGAAGTGTTGCCCAAGATGGTTGACCTCAAAACTCGCCTAACTCGTGGTATCACGCTAAACTTACCGCTAGTATCAGCGGCGATGGATACCGTTACTGAATCAGAAATGGCAATCACCATGGCACAGCTTGGCGGTATTGGGATTTTGCATAAAAACATGGATATCGCTTTGCAAGCGACCCAAGTTCGCCGTGTCAAAAAGTTTGAGGCAGGTACGGTGGTTGACCCAATCAGCGTATCGCCTGATGTCAGCGTGGGTGAGTTATTACGTATCACCAAAGAAAATAAAATCAGTGGTGTGCCTGTGGTCGAAAACGGTCAAGTGGTAGGTATTGTGACCCATCGTGATATCCGTTTTGAAAATAATTTATCTCAGCCTGTGCGTAATATTATGACCCCCAAAGAAAAATTGGTGACGGTCAAAGAGGGCGAAAGTACCGAAAATATCAAGGCATTATTACATGAACACCGTATCGAAAAAGTCGTGGTGGTCGATGATAGTTTTGCTCTAAAAGGCTTGATTACCGTCAATGATTTTACCAAAGCCGAAAATAACCCCAATGCGTGTAAAGATGAAAAAGGTCGTTTGCGTGTGGGTGCGGCAGTTGGCACTGGGGCAGATACCGAAGCTCGTGTTGAGGCATTAATCGGTGCTGATGTGGATGTGATTGTGGTGGATACCGCACACGGACATTCTAAAGGCGTGATTGACCGTGTGGCATGGGTCAAGAAAAACTACCCACATATTCAAGTCATCGGCGGTAATATTGCCACAGGTGATGCGGCATTGGCATTGCGTGATGCAGGGGCGGATGCGGTCAAGGTCGGTATTGGGCCGGGGTCAATTTGTACCACACGCATCATTGCAGGGATTGGTGTACCGCAGATTTCAGCGATTAGCAATGTGGCAGACGCCCTTAAAAATGACATTCCATTGATTGCCGATGGTGGTATTCGTTTTTCTGGCGATATGGCAAAAGCTTTGGCAGCAGGTGCATCTTGTATCATGGTTGGTTCGCTATTGGCAGGGACTGAGGAAGCCCCTGGTGAAGTTGAGCTATTCCAAGGACGCTATTATAAAGCCTATCGTGGTATGGGTAGTTTGGGAGCGATGAGTGGGCAAAATGGCTCATCTGACCGTTATTTCCAAGATGCCAAAGAAGGTGTAGAAAAGCTTGTACCAGAAGGGATTGAAGGTCGTGTACCTTACAAAGGCCCTGTAAATGGTATTGTGAATCAATTGGCAGGTGGCTTGCGTTCTTCAATGGGTTATACAGGTTGTGCGACCATTGAGGAAATGCGTAGTAAACCCCAATTTGTGCGTGTAACGTCAGCAGGGATGAAAGAATCACACGTCCATGATGTACAAATCACCAAAGAAGCACCGAATTACCGTGTGAATTAATTTTTAAATATGATAAAAAAGTCGAGTTTTATCTCGGCTTTTTTATTGCTCAAAATTTGCTGTTTTTATTTATCTAGGACTTACGCAAAATGTCATTTGTAGGTTGGGTGGAAGCATGACACCCAACACAAAAGGTCGAAAATGTTGGGTTTCGTAACCTCAACCCAACCTACGATAGGTATAAATGCGTAAGTCCTATTATCTTATTGTAGGGGCTTATTGCATAAGCCCAAGCTTTAAATTTTCAAACAGGGCGTAAGCATTACGCCCCTACGAATTTAAATTTTGGGTTTGGTATTAATCCCTAAACAACTATCGCCAATAGCCCCAAATTTTGCTATGCTATTCAGTATAATTTAACCGAATAAGTGAATAATATTAAATTTAGGACTTACACAAATTGTAAATTTATTTTGCTAAATAAAGACGCTAGACCCCTGCCTACGCAGGGATGACGAGTAGTTAAAAATACTTCGTCATTCCTGCGAATGCAGGAATCCAGTGTCTTTTGCGTAAGTCCTAAAATTATAATCTGAATTATTGTAGGTACGCTTTGCTAACCCACACTACGAGATTTAATGTTATAAGATAATTTTGATTCGGTACTTACAAATAATTTAATCTAACAGCGAGGCAACAAGCATGAGCTATTTTGGTACTGATGGGATTCGTGGTAAATTTGGTGAGTTTCCGATTCACCCCCAATTTTTAATCAAACTCGGCTATGCCACAGGGAAAGTATTGTTAGCCCATCAAGCGGAGCATCGTGACAACCGTGAGAACCATCGCCCCAACGTGGTGATTGGTAAAGATACTCGTTTGTCAGGTTATGTGATTGAAGCCTGTTTGCAAGCAGGATTTAATGCAGCTGGCGTGGATGTGCATATGCTAGGCACGATTCCGACCCCTGCGATTGCCCATTTGACACGCAGTTTTCATGCGGATGCAGGCGTGGTGATTTCAGCTTCGCACAATCCTTTTTATGATAATGGCGTGAAGTTTTTTTCTAATACAGGTAAAAAACTCTCTGATGAATTACAGCAAGCCATCAATGATAAATTAACCGAAATTCAAGATATTAATGTGGTGATTGATACCCCTGAAGCCTTGGGTAAGAACTTCCGTGTCGAAGATGCCAAAGGGCGATATATCGAATTTTGTAAAGGTTCATTCCCTTATCATTTGAGTTTAAGCCAACTTAAAATCGTGGTAGATTGTGCCAATGGTGCAGGCTATAGCGTTGCTCCTCGTGTATTGCGAGAGCTTGGGGCGGAGGTCGTTTGTATTGGTAATAAACCTGACGGTATTAATATTAATGACAACGTGGGTTCAACCCATCCAGAAGGCTTGCAACAAGCCGTGATTGAGCATGAGGCGGATTTGGGTATTGCCCTTGATGGTGATGGTGACCGCATTGTGATGGTCAATGAAAAAGGTGAATTGGTCGATGGGGATGGGATTTTATACATTCTTGCCACCAAATCCAAACAAAAAGCCGTGGGCGTGGTCGGTACATTAATGAGCAATATGGGCTTGCAACTGGCATTTGAGCGTGAGGGGATTGCCTTTGAACGTGCCAAAGTCGGTGACCGCTATGTGATGCAAGGGCTTGAGAAAAATGGCTGGACTTTGGGTGGTGAATCTTCTGGGCATATTTTGACCCTTGATAAAGCCAGTACAGGCGATGCGATTGTTGCAGGCTTGCAAGTGTTGGCAGTGATGGCGGAAACTGAGCAGCCTTTATCCGTGCTAATGCAAGGTTATAGCGTTTTGCCACAAAAGCTCGTCAATGTGCGATTGGCACAAAAACAAGACCCTTATAATTTTCCTACCTTGGTTGAAGCCTTTGCCAAAGCGGAAGCACAGCTTGCAGGGCGTGGGCGTTTGCTGATTCGTCAATCAGGGACAGAGCCATTGATTCGAGTGATGGTCGAAAGTGAAGACGAAATCGAGTGCGATGTACTTGCCAATGAATTGGCGGACTTGGTAAAACAAGAAATGGCTTGATTTTAGGGCTTACTTGGGTGAGTGAGTAGAAATTGGGGGTGTAACAATACGCCCCTAGCATATTGTGTTATTTGCAATTTGAAAGACTATAATAGTAGGACTTACGCAAAAATGCCATTTGTAGGTTGGGTGGAAGAATGACACCCAACATAAACCATTCAAATTGTTGGGTATCGCAAGCTCTACCCAACCTACGATTTGGTTAAATGCGTAAGTCCTAAAATATTAGTTTTAGGCTAACAATTCAACCAAAATCCCCTCATAAATCTGTGCCAATTTACCCAAATCCGCCACTTCCACACGCTCATCAACTTGATGGATGGTCGCATTACGCACACCCAATTCCACCACTTCTGCCCCCATCGGTGCGATAAACCGCCCATCAGACGTACCGCCAGAGGTTGATAGTTCAGTTGTCACGCCCGTCACATTGTTAATGGCTGTTTGACACGCCCCAACCAATTTGCCTTGTGGGGTCAAAAATGGGTTGCCAGAGAGTTTCCATTCAATCTCATATTTCGCCTTACCGTCACCAAAATGCTTATCAAAAATCGCATGGGTTTTGGCTTTAAGTTCGGCTTCGGTGGTTTCGGTAGAAAAACGGAAATTAAACTCTGCGGTCAAGGTGGCAGGAATCACATTATTCGCCCCTGTACCTGCATTGATGTTAGAGATTTGCATACTGGTGGCAGGGAAATAGTCGTTGCCATTGTCCCAAGTTTGCCCACAAAGCTCGGCAAAGGCAGGCATGGCGTAATGAATCGGATTGACCGCCAAATGCGGATAGGCAACGTGACCTTGCTTGCCAGTGACGGTGACAATGCCCCCCAATGAGCCACGGCGACCATTTTTGATGATATCGCCTAGCGTGTGCGTGCTTGATGGCTCACCGACCAAACAATAAGTGATGGGTTGCTGGCGAGCTTGCAGGGCTTCGACTACTTTAACTGTGCCATTGACTGAAGGGCCTTCCTCATCAGCGGTAATGAGTAGGGCAATCGAGCCTTGATGATTGGGGTGATTTTTGACAAAATTTTCTACCGCTACCACAAAGCAAGCAATCCCAGTTTTCATATCTGCCGAACCACGCCCATATAACATGCCATCTTTGATGGTCGGCTCAAACGGTGGGTACGTCCATTTATTGACATCGCCAGTCGGTACAACGTCAGTATGCCCTGCAAAACATAAGACAGGTGTTTCTGTGTTGTCGCTTTGTTGGCGATTGCCTTTTTTGATAGCCCATAAATTTTTGACTTCAGCATTACGTCCTGTTGCCCCTTTTTCACCAAAGTACATAAATTCACAGTCAAAGCCAATTTTTTCCAAGCGTTTGGCTAAAATATTTTGACATTCGGCATCGTAAGGGGTGACGGAAGGTTCTCGCATTAGCTCAAGGCTAAGGTCAAGGGCGGATTGTTGGTAATGGTCGTTGGTCAAGTTTTGCATGGTTTTACTCAAAAATAAGATGAAAAAGAGGGGTTGTGAAAATTTGGGTGAAATTGTAACATTGAAAATGGGTTTTTGATATTCATTGCCCCTATTATTTGCAAGGCTTATTCACAAATTTGGAATTTTATGAATGTTTAACCGATGGCTTAACGATATTTCCCAACCTTGGTATGCTAATTTATCCTATCTTGCCCAATTAAAAAAACAGCTACAACAACAGCTACAGTACCAGCTCGACCAAATAAATAATGCTGATAATTTAGCCGAGCCAGTGATTGCCCTTGCTCTTAATCAAGCGGTACAGCAATTGCAAGCGATGCCAACCTCGAATTTAGCCAATGGCAATCTTTTGCAAAATTACCAAAAAATGCCTATTAAGTTTGTATCGCAACAAGCGTTACCTGCCAACACCGCTTATGAAACCTTTATCGCCGAAACAGGGCAAGTTCCCACTCGCAATAATTTACACGACTGGCTAGGGGGATTGATTTGGCTGAGTTTTCCCAAAACCAAAGCCGTGTTTAATCAGCTTCATCAGCAAGATATTTTGGAAAATGGCGTGACTGCCAAACGCACCGCCATCCGCAATGTATTGACATTATTTGATGAAAATGGCGGTGTGGTGGTCAGCAGTGATAGGCGTGTGTTGACTGCTTTACAACAGTTTGATTGGCAAACCGCCCTTTGGCAATATCGGCAAAGTTGGCTTGGTACAAGTGATATAAGGCAACAAACGACCTTTTTTCCCATCGGTCATGCGTTGTTGGAAAAGTTGATTGAGCCACGTTTGCCGATTTGCAGTCATACGTTATTGATTGAAGTGACTGATGAGTTTTTTGGTCAAACCTTGCCGTGCCAACGCCAACAACTCGATGATTTTTTAACGGACTATTTTTTCCATAAAACTAGCCAATTGACCTCAAAAAGTTTTCAACCCTTACCAGTGTTGGGGATTCCCAATTTTTGCCCCAATCAATCGGCAGATTTTTACCAAAATACGCAAGTATTCCGTGAGCGTCAACAACGTGAGCCTGTAACGATTTGGCAATTTTAACATGATCGATAAGCCATGCAGAGGCGTATTGATATTTGGGCGTAAATCCGTTAGCATGAGCATGATGATAATTAAATCTTAAAGGAGTCGCCCATGACAACCAAAGTGGTAAAAATTGATAATGCCGTGCGTATGGTGACAGGTAAACTTGCCCCTTACCTTGATGTGGACTGGACGGCTTATAGCTTTGATGAGTTAAAAACCTTGTTGGTGCATGTCATTCGCTTTGAAATTGAGCATAACTACCGCCGTCATAAAGACTATAAAGATAAAGTCGGTGCGAATATCGAGGTGATTAATAGCGGACATACTTTGCGTGTGGTCAGCGTGGGTGATGAATTATTGGTCGTTCAAGATGGTGAATTTACCAAATAATCATTCGATTGCTTTATTTTTATCAGCCAAAATCGTTAACGGTTTTGGCTTTTTTTTGCCAAAATTGCACCTTTATCCTGTATAATAAAGGGTTTTTAAATAAATACCAAACTCTAAAATTAAACTCGTAGGTGAGAAGCACTGCTTCGCAAGGCTTACGCCCTGTTTGAAATTTTAAACATTGGGCTTATGCAATAAGCCCCTACAATGCAATATTAATTGGGATTGGTATAAGATTGACGCAAATTAAGCGGTTTTGTACGGTGGGAAAAGGCATGAAATATCCAAAAATCTATGACGTGGTGGTGATTGGTGGCGGTCACGCAGGCACAGAGGCGGCACTGGCTGCAGCTCGCATGGGGCAATCAACGCTTTTGCTGACCCATAATATCGAAACTTTGGGGCAAATGTCATGTAACCCTGCGATTGGTGGGATTGGCAAGTCGCATCTCGTGCGTGAAGTTGATGCGTTAGGCGGTGCAATGGCGTTGGCAACCGACCATGCAGGGATTCAATTTCGAGTGTTAAATAGCCGAAAAGGGGCGGCAGTGCGTGCGACTAGAGCCCAAGCTGACCGTATTTTATACAAAGCCCATATTCGCTATGCGTTAGAGAATCAGCCAAACTTGGATATTTTTCAACAAGCCGCCGATGATATTTTGGTCGAAAATGGCAAAGCGGTAGCAGTCGTGACCCAAGCAGGGATTGAGTTTAGCTCTGGGGCAGTGGTGCTAACGTCTGGCACGTTTTTGGGTGGTACGATTCATATTGGGCTAGAACAGCACAAAGGTGGACGAGCAGGCGACCCACCGTCCATTCGCCTTGCCGAACGCTTACGAGAGCTAAAACTACCAGTCGGACGGCTCAAAACAGGCACACCACCTCGCATTGATGCTCGCACCGTGGATTTTAGCGTGATGACCGTGCAGGCAGGTGACACGCCGTTGCCTGTGATGTCGTATATGGGTGATGTGTCGATGCACCCTCACCAAGTTAATTGCTATATCACCCACACCAATAAACGCACCCATGACATTATCCGCAGTGGGCTTGACCGCTCGCCCATGTATTCTGGCGTGATTGAGGGTGTAGGCCCGAGGTATTGTCCTTCAATTGAGGATAAAATTCACCGTTTTGCGGATAAAGACAGCCATCAGATTTTTATTGAGCCAGAGGGCTTGACTACGCATGAACTTTATCCAAATGGCATTTCAACCAGTTTGCCGTTTGACATTCAACTGCAATTAGTCCGCTCGATGAAAGGGCTAGAAAACGCCCATATTCTTCGCCCCGGATATGCGATTGAATACGATTATTTTGACCCACAAAACTTGAAGCCAAGCCTTGAAACCAAATCCATTGACAATCTGTATTTTGCAGGTCAAATCAACGGTACGACAGGCTATGAAGAGGCGGCAGCTCAAGGGCTATTGGCAGGACTCAATGCAGGGCTACGCACGCAGGGTAAAGAGCCGTGGACACCTCGCCGTGACGAGGCGTATATGGGCGTGTTGGTCGATGACTTGATTACCAACGGTACGAATGAGCCGTATCGGATGTTTACCAGTCGTGCTGAATATCGCCTCATGCTACGAGAAGACAACGCCGACCAACGTCTGACTGAAATGGGGCGAAAATTGGGGCTGGTCGATGATGCACGTTGGCAAGCCTATAGTGATAAAATGACTGCCATCGAAACCGAAACCACACGGCTAAAATCGCTATGGGCAAGCCCCAATAATGCGTTGGGCAAATCCTTTATTGATAACAACCCAGACGAAGTGCTGACCAAAGAAGTCAATACTTTAGATTTGCTAAAACGTCCAAATATCAGCTTTGGTGATATCGCCAAAATCACCGAATCGCCTGTCAGCGAGCAAGTGGGCGAGCAAATCGAAATTGGGGTGAAATACGCAGGCTATATCGACCGCCAAGCGGTGGAAATTGGGCAAATGCAAAAACTGGAAAACACCCAAATCCCCGAAGATTTTGATTATCAAAGTATTTCGGGTTTGTCCAATGAAATCGTACAAAAGCTAGAAAAAGTACGCCCGATTACGCTTGCCCAAGCAGGGCGGATTAGTGGCGTGACCCCTGCTGCCGTGCAGTTAGTAGCGATGATGATTAAAAAAAGTAAAAAACTTAAAGCCGTATAAGAATGCTATCCGCATTATTATTCGCCCTCCAAATCACCCTACCCAATATCCTACTAATGGCATTGGGTTTTATCATGCAACGCAAACAAGCCGTCAACCAAAACTTTGTCGAAACCGCCTCGGATATGGTATTTTCGTATTGTTTGCCGTGTTTGCTGTTTTTTAGCATTCTCAAAAGCGATATCCATATTAGCCAACAATTGACCCTGTTAAGTGCAGGATTGACCGTCACCATGAGTTTATTTGTGCTTGGTGAGTTGTATGCGTATTTTTTTGTCGCTGATAAAGCCGATAAAGGTGTATTTGTACAGGGCGTATTTCGCAGTAACATGGCGATTATGGGGCTTGCCACCGTGGGCAATGCGTATGGCGAACAGGGCTTGAGCATTGGGGCGGTGTATATGGGGCTGATTACCATTTTGTATAATGTACTTGCCGTGATTACTTTGAGCCGTAGTGATACCGCACCCAAAACCATTGGTAAAAAATTTATTGATGTCGCCAAAAAAATTGTCACCAATCCGCTGATTATTGCCCTTATTTCGGCATTTATTTATAAATTCAGTGGCTTGCCGATGTTGCCAAAATTTATCGTCAAAACAGGAGAATTGCTATCGGCAGTGGCGTTGCCGTTGGCGTTGATTTGTGCAGGGGCAACCCTTGATATCAAGTCGATGTTTCAGATGTCTGGGGTATCCATGCAAGCAAGTATGGCACGCATTGTCGTTGCTCCATTGATGGCGGTGGGTGTGGGACTGGCGTTTGGGTTGACAGCTGTACAAATGGGCGTGATGTTTTTGATGGTAGCATCGCCTGTGGCGGCGGCTAGTTATGTGATGGCTCGTAGTATGGGGGCAAACGATGTGTTGGCTGCCAATATTTTGGGCTTTACCACCATTTTTTCGATGGTAAGCCTAGCCGTTGGGATGGCGGTTTTGCGTACACTTGGGTGGGCGTGATGTTATTCAAAATAGTGCAACCATTTAACCGCCACAGTATCCACATTATCATTCATCTTATCTTTCGGTAGCCATTCACGGCTAGCGGTCACTCGCACCGCATTGTCTTTAGTCACATCAAACTGCGTTCCCAATGATAATTTGGGTTGCCAATAGCGTTCACTATCGCTATCGCCACTCACCCAATACGGCAAACTTAACTCAAGCAAACCACGCCAGTTTTGCCCAAATTGTTGAATACAGCCGACATTTGCTCCAATGCCTGTGCGATAGCCATGATACAAGCCTTTGCCAACTTGGGCGGACACTGCTCCCAACCCATAGCAAAGATTGGGCGGTAAATCCCCTTGGCTTATTGGCTGACCATAACCCAATGCCCTACCATATTCCAGCTTGACATTACCCACCAGATGTTCATTATCCGCCTGTTGGCGTAGTCCGTCTTGTACTTGCTCTAAGCCCACTTTCACCCCCCATGAGGTTTTACTTTTATCCCCTTTGGCGGTGTTGATGGGCGATAGCAAACGCACATCTAGCAATGTGGCATAGTCCAACTTCAGTTTATCTGTATTGGCATCATCTGTCGCTCGCACACCCATTGCCAATGCAGTCACCTGTGAGCCAAACGGATAGCCAGTGGGACGGTCGAGGGCATCGTGATACACCATGCGATAGCCAAGGCTTAGGGCATTTTTGCTATTTTTGTCATCATTTGTGGATGCAGGATGGGCTTCGGTGCGATGATAGCCGAGGTCAATACGGCTGAGTTTTGGCGACAATAATGGATTGGTTTGGTTAAGAATAGAGGTTTTGATAAATTGAGGAAATTGTTGCTGATTACGATGGGCTTGCTGTGTGGTGATAGCGGAGGGTGTAAATAGGGTATTTTTCACCAAATCCGCTTGTTGTAAGGCACGCATGATTTGGGCAGGCGAGGTCATGGGGGTATGACTTTTTAGCAAGTTTTTATGCGGTAATAAGGTGTTAAGTAGCTCTAAAATTTCAGACGCACAGTTATCACTTAATAGATAATATGGCAAAATTTGGTCTTTAATTTCATATACTTGGCGAGCCAGTTGTTGATGTTGTTCGGCAGTTAAGTTCAGCGAATATTGCCAAATATCTCGCCCTTCTTTATCAAGATAAGAGATAATGCCTGTTTCATAGTCATTGATAGTAAATTCGCCTGCATTACCGCCAATGCTGGATTTGTAGGCAAATTTGGCAAAACTTTCCCCTTCGGTGGTTTTGGGCGTGTAATTCAGGTAATAGTGGGTGGGCGATGGGTTGTCAAATCGTAAAAAACTATGAGCAAATGCCGAAGGTGGATTATTGAGATATTCACTGGCAAAAATGACCGAACTGGCTTGAGGATTAATTTTGGCAAACCAAGCATCAAAATCGCTACAGTTGACGGTAGGTATGTCATTGTCGCTCAAGCTCAATTGTTGTTTGAGCCAATGTGTGCGAGCAGGAAAGCGACATTGCACGGAGTTTTGTTGATTCTGATGGGGGTTAAATAGGGCAGTGAGCATGGCGTGCAGTTCAGCACTTGGGTCGCCTGCCCCTTGTGGGCTAACAAAAAACTTGTCTTGATTAGTTTTGGAGTTAAATTCATTGACAACACGGCTTTGCCCTTTGGCTTTACCTTCAGTCGGATAATACAATAAGCCTAGCCAAGTGGGGTGCGTTGCCAAGTTTTTTTGTTTCGCTACAGATAAAGCCGTTTGTAGATGATTCGCCTGTGGCAGATTCACAATTTCTTGGGGTTCATTGGGGGTGGTATTTTGTTTATCATTTGCTTGAGATAGTGAAGCAAGCATCATCAATCCAGCAAAGCTGAAGCCCAATTTTATTCCATGACTAAGTTTAGTGTGAAAGAGAGATTGATTAACGGATGAATGAATGGTTGTTTTCATAATCTGCTCATGGCTGAAAGTTTGTCGTTTCATTATAGGCATCATTTAAATTTGATAAAATCGTTCCAACGCAGGGACAAACTGTTTTTTACGGCTTACCAAACTCCCCAAATCAATGAGGTTATTTTTTACCTCACTGCTAAAGGCTTGCGTTACGATATAATTTTGTTCATCATCAAAGGCAACCGCCCAAGATTGTTGTTTGATAATATCCACAATCATCACCAATACAAAGTCCACGCCATTTCGTTGTTTCAGCGTGGTCATGGCAGTGGGCAAGGTGGCAAGACGCTCAAAAATCGCTTGTGGTTTGACCGTTTCAATCGCAGAA
This sequence comes from Moraxella sp. TY6, assembly GCF_048551375.1. Taxonomy (NCBI): domain Bacteria; kingdom Pseudomonadati; phylum Pseudomonadota; class Gammaproteobacteria; order Moraxellales; family Moraxellaceae; genus Moraxella; species Moraxella sp. TY6. The sequence continues at coordinate 132,773 of NZ_JBLYZJ010000002.1, forward strand.
ATGCCCCATTTTTTGCCGTCTTTACCAAAACTAAACTGCTTATAATCACTGGTAATCAACTCAAGGTCAGTCAAATGGCTGACATCACTTTTGGCTTCAAATAGCTGTTGGGCAAAGTCATTGACATCATGCACGCCAGCCAAATGGCTCAAATCCGCCACGGCAGTTTTGTCGCTATCAGTGGTGGTGGGCGAGGTCAAATTGAGCGTATCGGATACAATCGCCCCAAGCATTAGCAAGGCAATTTGCTGTGAAATCATTAGCTTAGGCTTGTCAATCGGCATTTCTTGAAACATCAAATACAACAAAGTCGCAGTCGAGCCGACAGGCTGTAATCGCAGATAAAATGGCTCACTGCTGGTCAAATCTCCCAATTTATGATGGTCGATGACATAACGCAATTCATAATGTTCACGATTATCAATGGATTGTTGGCTTTCGTTGTGGTCAACCAGTGCAATGGGCGTATTTTGGGGCAATTGGCTGATAAGGTCTGGCGTGCGAACATGGGCGAGATTTAGCAAAAATTTGGTTTCTTGATTGAGGTCGCCCAGTCGGTAGGGGGTGGCAGGGATGTCTTGCTGATTGAGCCAGTAGCTCATGGCAATGGCAGAAACGATGGCATCGGTGTCAGGGGTTTTGTGTCCAAAAACGGCAATATTGGCAGTCATAATCATTCGTCAAAGTGGCAAAATATTATTATACGTTGTGTTGAAGTTTTGATAAAGGCTTACACCGTATGGCTTGTGAACGTCCGAGTTGATTTTAACAAATTATTCTTTACATAAGACAAAAATTTTTATTGCGTAGGGTGCGTCCCACGCACCTTTATAAATCAACTAGCGTTTTATAATGAATTCACATTTGGTTTAAATTATTTACCACACGGCAAATTTGTTTATCAAAATACAAATTTTTATGCAGTTGCGGAATCATCAGCCAATGCACAAACTCGACAAATTCTAAATTTAGCCTAAGCAATTTAAGTTTAACAGTCGATTTATCCAATCCAATTAAATTGCTGTCAGTCAATGCCTCAAATTCATTGGCTATCGCTTTGACAGGTGGCGTTAGCATGGCATCGCTGTTGTGCGATTGGGTGATAGGGGTGAGATGGAGGAGTTTCATGGTTTGTCCTTTTTTTATCCAATCTAAAAATGTGAATTGGTAGGGGGTAATGCTTACGCCCTGTTTGAGATTTTAGCTTTTTTAACTTAAGTTCGGGTTAAGAAAAATTATAAGCTATTGATATTGCTATTATTTGAATCTCCCCCAATCCCCTCTTTACGAAAGAGGGGGCTATACCCCCATAACTTAGACTAAAACGGTGGGCAAGTCCCCCTTTGAAAAAGGTGAGGAATATATTCCGCAAGGGGGGATTATAGGTAAAATGTTAACACTTCTTATCCCGAGTTCAGGTTTTTTAAACAGAGGGCTTATACAATAAGCTTCTACAAAAAATCATATTTTACTATTTCAAATCTTCTCATTGCCCACTTTGTTTGATTTGTTCAGCAAGGGTCAACGCTGGGGCAGGGGGATTTTTAACATTGGCTGAACTTCTATTTTCCCCAATTTTATACCAGTCGATTTTGCGTGTTAGGAACATCACGGTCGCTAGCAAGGCGAAACAGAACACCGCACCTAACAACAAATTCATGCCTTCGCTTGCCAAAATCAGATAAAACCCTGCATACAATCCGCCCAAAATGGTTGAGAATCCCAAACTGCGTTTGACACTGTGCAACACAAATGACGCATACCAACCAATCAGCCCCACGCACGCCACCGAGGCGATGAGATAGGCTTGCCAAAAGACAATATGCTCGGCAAATGACAGCAATAACACATAAAATACCAGTAACGCCGTAGCAACCAAGCCATATTGAATGGGGTGAATGCGGAGGTTTTTTAGCACTTCAAATAAAAAGAACGTGCCAAATGACACCATCAACAATAGCAAGGCGTACTTTAGGGTGCGGTCAGTTTGGGTGTAAGTGTTGTTGGTATCGACAAAGGCGGTACTGAGCCATTTGTAGTTATTGTCGCCCACCGCACTTTCGACTGCCTCGTATTCTGAGCGTTGGTTATTGGTTGAAATAGTAGACGTTGATGGGCAGTCCATCGTCCCTTGACTGTATAAACAATTGCTGATTTGTTGGTTGTTATTCATTGCCAAAAATTGATTTTGCCAAGTTGCACTAAACCCTGCTGGGCTAAATTGCTTGGTGGGCAGGGCATCACCATAAAACTTTGGCTCTGTCCAATTGGCTTGCAAGGCAAGGCTAAACTGGTCGCCCAATGGCATCACGCTGATACTGTCAACCCCTGCAATACCAAGGTCGATATTTACCTTGAGTGGTGCGGTCTGTAAGTTTAAGCGATTGGTTTCATTGGCAAAAACCTCTGCCAAATTCACCTCAATATAGTTCATGCCTGTGATTGTTTTTTGTTTGGGAAATTGGGCGTTGTAAGGTTTACCATTGATGGTGACAGTGGGCAGATTGACCCCACGCAAGTCCGATACAGGGATAATCAATTTGGCGGTTTGCCATTGATAATACCGCTCTGGGGGTTGGTTATTCGCTTGCGTTGTGGGGGTTGGGTTGCCAGTTGGCGTAGCCACGGTAGTTGATGTTGCTGTGCTTGGAAATGTGGCTGAATTGGGCGGTGTAGCTTGGGCGGTCGTGGGGGTAGGATTGCTTTGAGCCGAGGGCTTGAGTGCTTTGTCATCATTAATGATGGTAAAACCTTGTTCGGTTTTTTTGATAAAAGGGGCAGGATTTGTCAAAGTTTGATTAAAATTAAACTCTTGTTTTATATTAATCGCATCATTATAACTAATCGCCCGATAGATACTGCGTTTATAATCTTGGTTACTGACCTTTGTTTGATTGTTCAGCTCGCTACGAGTGGCAAATTGAGGAATATAAACGCCTTGGGCGTTGGCAATGGCGACAAACGGGGTAATCATTTGCTGGTCACCAACGTGGGTTTTTTTGATGTCGTCCATCACTGTGTGGTAATATTGTTGGCGTTCACTCACCAAATTGCTGATAAATACCAAGCCAAATAAAAACAAGGCACATAGCCCAACGATGGTAAAAAATTTATACATGAGGGATTTTTGCATAAGGTTGTCCTGTGATTGACCAAAAGGGAAACACAGGGTTAGCTTAACAACGCATTATGCAAAAATTGAGCAAGTTTTATGAAAAACCCATGATGAAATATGGAAAAATGATGGAATTGCTGTTTTGGCAGATTTTCATTTAATTAGGACTTACGCAAAAGACACTGGATTCCTGCATTCGCAGGAATGACGGAGTATTTTTAATTTACTCGTCACGCCTGCATAGGCAGGGGTCTAGCGTCTTTATTTAAGAGGATAAATTAAAAATTTGCGTAAGTCCTATTAATGTTACCCTTCGACAAGCTTAGGGCGAACGGAAAACCATTGATAATTTTGTCCCTTTACTTATGACTTGTTAAATCACACTTTTCACCAGTTTTACCAAGCGTTCAGCCATCAATTCGGTATCCGCTTGGTTCAGATTTAACGGTGGTAATAAGCGAATAGCATTGCCACCTGCGACATTAATCAGCAATTTCTGCTCATCACGGGCTTTATCGACCAATGTGCCAAAGTTAATACCCTTATCCGTTGGCAATACCACGCCCAACATCAAGCCTTTACCACGCACACTGACACCGTCATTTGCCAAACCATCTAGTAATAACTGGGTTAATAACTCGCCTTGCTGATTGACATTTGCCAATATATTTTCATCATTAATCACGTCAATCACTTCACTCACCACACGACACGCAAGCGGTGTACCGCCATAAGTCGAGCCATGCGAGCCATAGCCAAAGATGTCATTGGCTTTACCACTCGTCATGCACGCACCCACAGGGAAGCCATTGCCCAAGCCTTTGGCAGTGGTCAAGATATCGGGTTTGATAGGGCTGTGTTGATAGGCGAAATATTTGCCTGTGCGGGCGTTGCCTGTTTGTACTTCGTCCAAAATCATCAGCAAATTATTTTTATCACACACCTCACGCACTTGGGTCAAGAACTCAAAGCCGTTGTCTGCCGTGCGTACCCCACTTTCCCCTTGAATCGGCTCAAGCATAATCGCACAAATATCGCTGTTTTCGCTAATGGCTTGATTAATCGCCTCGATATCGCCAAATGGCACACGCACAAAGTCATCATCTAAGGTAAAAAATCCTGCTCTAGCAGTGGGATTGGCGGTAGCGGACACGGTGAGCAAGGTGCGACCATGAAACGAATTTTCCATGACGATGACTTTGGCTTGGGTTTGCCCACGCTTACTGGCGTATAGGCGAGCCATTTTTAATGCCGCTTCATTGGCTTCAGCACCACTATTGGCAAAAAACACCTTGTCCATACCTGCCATTTCGCAGAGTTTTGTGCCTGCGGTTTCTTGCCAGTCAATGCCGTACAGGTTACTGGTATGTACTAAAGTTTGGGCTTGTTCGGCAATGGCTTGGCTAATGCGTGGGTGGCAATGCCCCAAACCACAGACAGCAATACCTGTCAGTGCGTCAAGGTATTGCGTACCATCTGCGGTGTACAGATATGAGCCTTGCCCTTTGGTAAAGCTGATGGGTTGGCGTTTGTAGGTAGGGAGGAGGTGTGAAATTGACGTGGTCATAGCTTTTCCTAAGGATTTTTCATTTTAAAATGCTGTGAGATATTATACGCATAATTGAGTCGGTCATGGCAAGTCAAGTTCTTAAAACAGTTCAACACCATGTAAAAAACGCTCGAAAACAGCTAATTCTATAGTAAATTAAATCAAAAATGAGACTTTGAAATTTTGGGCGTATGCAATACGCCCCTACAAAACGGTATTGTTTCTAGTTTAAAAGACTATAAATGCACCTTACGATAATTAATGAGCGTTATTCATTTCATCGCTAAACGGCGTTTCCACCGAAGCGATTTTATAATCCTCACTTGCCCACGCCCCCAAATCAATCAACTTGCACCGCTCACTACAAAACGGTTTGGACGGATTATCCTGCCATACCGTTGGCTTACCACATTGTGGGCAGGGGTAAGTTTTTATATTGGGTGTTTGATTGTCGCTCATGGATTATCCTAATTTTTAGGGGTTCACGCATTTTTACAAAATATAGGTTGGGTTGAGCGTGCGAAACCCAACATTATCAATGATTTATGTTGGGTCTTATGCTTCGACCCAACCTACAGATGATATTTTGCGTAAATCCTATCTTTATTCAATGGCTAAATCCCATTATACTGCAATCCAATTTTTAACGGTCAATTTTTATCATTAGAAGCTCGCTATGCCAAACTCAGTAATTACCACGCCCAGCCATCATTTTAGCCGATTATTTCAACTGGATAAAATCCGCCACCCACGAGATTTTGTCCCCATGCCATCTGAGTTTTGGCAACAGGATAATATCTGCCTTGAGATTGGGGCAGGCAAGGGCAAGCACGCTTTACAATTTGCCAGTCAAAATCCCAATTATCAACTCATCGCCATCGAGCGTACTGCCGAAAAATTTACTGCCATGCAAAAATCGGCTGACCAAGTGGGCTTATCCAATTTGCCAAATTTAACCGTGATTCATGCTGACGCAGTGGCGTGGGTCACTCACGCTATTCCAAAAAATAGCCTAAGCAAAATATTTATTTTATACCCCAATCCAGAACCACACAATCCCAATCAACGTTGGCTAAATATGCCGTTTTTTGAGTTATTATTAGCCTGTTTGCAAGCGGATGGCGAGATTATTTTAGCCAGTAATATCCAAAGTTATATTGACGAAGCCGAGCAAATGGCAAACGAGATTTGGCAATTAGACGTGATAAAATCCCAAGTACCAAGCGATAGCGAGCGGACGCATTTTGAGGTCAAATATTTGGCAAGGGGCGAGGCGTGTTGGCAAATAAGCATAAAAAAACCGCATGATTATGTCACACGGTTTTACTATTAATCATTTGTAGAGAATACTTTACCAAGTCATATTTAATAATTATTTTAGTAATATTAAAAAGTATCTATACAATATTATTTGCAATACTGACTAATGGCTTGAGCAACTTTTTGACGGCGTAGCTCGATTTCACGTCCATCAAGGTATTTACGTTCACCCTTATTATCCATCTCATAAAGACGACCACCAATATTTAAGTTGGCAAGGTTGTTTTGTAGTGATTTGCAATGCTCTTTATCTTGTTGTTTTTGCTGGGCTTTTTTCTCAGCTTCAAGCTCAGCAATACGTTTTTGTTCTGGGGTCATGGTGCTTGACGTAGGGGGGGCTGAACCATTTGCACCGCTAGCCGTAGCACTGGTAGCAGGACCTAATTCACGGTTATTGATGACTTGTACTTTTTTTAGGTCAACGCCATTGGTAGGGGCATATTGGCTATAATGTGGTATGCCATTGCTATCCGTCCATTTATAATAAGTAGCAGCTTGGGTTGTTAGGGTGGCAAGTGATAACAAAATTAGGCTAAGAGGTTTTATCATTGCATTTTCTACCAAATTAGAATTAGAGTTAAAATATCGTTTAGATTAGCATACAGTTATCTACAAAGACAACAAATTATGATAAAAAACACGGTTATCAGCACTCAATTATTCATGTTTCTAATCGATATTTTGATAAAAAAGTATATTCATAAAAATTTGTTATCAATTCTTATCCAAACATTTTATTGACAATAACCCCAAAAAATATAATGATAGAGCCATCTACTGGTCAATAACAAAAGATTACCGTTTTTTGTTATTCGGTAAAAATCCACCTTTTGTGTATGTCAAAGGGTTTAGCCAAGGCTAAAGGATGATTACCATTGTTGTTGTTAAACGGAATTTAACAGCGTTGACTTATCGGTTAGCAAAGACACAAAGTAGCCATCATGTTGTGATATCTTATGCTTGAGATTTTGACCGTTTTTAACATCTATTATTTCTCAAGGTTTGATTATCTTTCTTTTGGTCACAGGAAAATGTTTATTAAATAATTTACTTTAATAGTTTATTAAACAAATCCACGTCTATTTGCCAATCCTTATCGCTGTTAGTCGTTTTGCCTCACAACAAGTTACCAGAGCATTAGAACCGATTGATTCATTGATATATTTGGTTCAATAACGCAATCGCTAATAGGCGTAAAATTTTACCCTAATTAGCAACTGATGAGATGAAAGGTGATAAAGTGACTGACACGAGTACCCCCAAAACCGCCCCTCAAACCACGATGCAACCCAATATGACGGGCGAAAATACCAGCCCAGATTCTGCTCCCAATTTTGACAAAAAAACCGAGCTTGCCAGTCAAGGTATGCCTGTGATGATGTCAGGCGGTGAGATGCTTGTGCAAGCCTTAATTGATGAAGGCGTTGAGTATATTTTTGGTTATCCGGGTGGGGCAGTGCTTCATATTTATGATGCCCTATTTAAGCAAGACCAAATTGAACATATTTTGGTACGCCATGAGCAGGCGGCAGGACATATGGCGGATGCGTATAGCCGTGTGACAGGTAAGACTGGCGTGGTGCTTGCCACATCAGGGCCAGGGGCGACTAACACCGTGACTGCCATTGCGACTGCCTTTATGGACTCAATTCCAATGGTGGTGATTGCAGGGCAAGTACCTTCAAGCTTGATTGGTGATGATGCGTTCCAAGAGTGTGATATGGTTGGTGTATCTCGTCCGATTGTGAAGCACAGCTTTCAAGCTCGCCATGCCAGCGACATTCCGATGATTGTGCGAAAAGCCTTTTATATCGCAAGTTCTGGCAGACCTGGCCCTGTGGTGATTGACATTCCCAAAGATGTCACCGCTCCTGCCGAAAAATTTCCTTATGTGTTCCCACAATCGGTCAATGTACGTTCTTATCAACCATCCACCAAAGGTCATAGCGGTCAAATTCGTAAAGCCGTTGAAGTGTTGTTGTCTGCCAAACGCCCTGTATTGTACTCTGGCGGTGGCGTGATTAGCAGTAATGCCAGTGATGAATTACGAGAATTGGCTCATTTACTAAATTTACCAGTCACCAATACTTTGATGGGGCTTGGGGCATTTGCAGGTTCTGACCGTCAATTTTTGGGTATGCTCGGTATGCACGGCACTTATGAAGCCAATTTGACCATGCACAATGCCGATGTGATTTTGGCGGTGGGGGCAAGGTTTGACGACCGTGTCACTAATAATGTACAAAAGTTTTGCCCAAACGCCAAAATTATCCATATTGACATTGATCCTGCGTCAATTTCAAAGACCATTAATTCGCATATTCCGATTGTGGGCGATGTCAAAAGTGTGCTGACTGATATGTTGGCGATGGTTAAAGAAACTGGTAAAAACCTTGACACGCAAGCGATTAATGATTGGTGGTCACAGATTAATGAATGGCGAAAACGTCATGGTTTACGCTACGACAAAGACGACAGCAATGGCATGAAGCCACAGCACGTTGTCGAAAAATTGTATGAATTGACCAATGGTAAAGCCATCATCACTTCGGATGTCGGGCAACACCAAATGTTTGCCGCCCTGTATTACAAATATGACGAGCCACGTCAATGGCTGAACTCTGGCGGACTTGGCACGATGGGCGTTGGATTGCCGTATGCGATGGCGTGTAAACTTGCCAAGCCAGAGCGTGACGTGGTGTGTATCACAGGCGAAGGTTCGATTCAGATGAACATTCAAGAATTATCGACCTGTTTACAATACAATTTGCCTGTTAAGATTTTAAACCTAAACAATGCCCAACTTGGCATGGTAAAACAATGGCAAGACATGATTTATGAAGGTCGTCATTCACATTCGTATATGGATTCGTTGCCTGATTTTGTCAAACTTGCCGAAGCCTACGGTCATGTTGGCATTCAAATCACAGACCCTGCCAAACTTGACGAGCAATTGGCGTATGCCTTATCGCTCAAGGATAAATTGGTGTTTATTGACGTGATTATTGACCGTAATGAACACGTTTATCCAATGCAAATTGCAGGACAGTCAATGCGTGATATGTGGTTAGCCAAAGGGGAACGTTCATAATGAAACATTTAATTTCAGTTTTAATGGAAAATGAAGCAGGTTCGCTTTCTCGTGTGGTGGGATTGTTTAGCCAACGTGGTTATAATATCGAAACGCTGAATGTCGCTCCCACAGACGACCCAACGCTATCACGCTTGACCTTGACGACAGATACCGAACCGCATAAAATCGAGCAGATTACCAAACAATTGCATAAGTTAATTGAAGTGGTAAAAGTGACGACTTTATCGGACACGGTACATGTAGAGCGTGAGTTGATGTTGATAAAGGTGCGAGCCACAGCGACATTGCGTGAGGAAATCAAACGTACGGCGGATATTTTCCGAGCCAGTATCGTGGATGTCACCCCAAATATTTATACCATTCAGATTGTTGGTGATACGGCAAAATTGGATGGATTTGTTGAAGTAATGGGGCGTGAGCGTATTTTAGAAGTGGTGCGTTCGGGCGTGATTGGGATTGCAAGGGGTGAAAAAACTTTAGCCGTTTAGGAGAGAAAATGTTTTATTTACATGAAGAAGCAGAGTATTTAGTTGGAACGGACACATGGCTTGCTTCAGATTCTCCAAGTTCAAGTTTTTCGATTGTATTTGAAGACGATGAAGAAACAGCTTATTTTTATGCACTAAATAGTGATAATAAAGAACAGCCCATAGTGGACGCATTACACATTTATAATGTTTCAGATGTAACTGACAAAGATATTCCCAGTAAAGCCCAACTTTGTTGGCATGAGAATGGTTTGATAGGTTTGTTATTTATCAATGACTATCCGCACGTTATATATGATTTTGAAAAGAAAATTGGTTATAGTTGGAAAAATTTCCCTGAACCTGCTATTGGTAGTGAGTGGAAACATGAAACTTTAACCAATGAATTTGTTGAAAACTTAGCCAAGTAAACAGTTTAATTAACCTAAAGGAACTTGAAAATGAGCTTAAATATTTATTACGACAAAGACGGTGATTTATCCATCATTCAAGGCAAAAAAGTCGCCATCATCGGCTACGGCTCACAAGGTCACGCCCACGCACTAAACCTAAAAGACAGTGGCGTAGATGTCACCGTTGGCTTACGCCAAGACTCAGCGTCATGGAAAAAAGCCGAAAACGCAGGCTTAAAAGTTGCAGAAACTGCCGAAGCCGTCAAAGGGGCAGACCTTGTTATGATTTTGACCCCAGACGAATTCCAAAAACAACTTTATAACGAAACCATTGAGCCAAATATCAAACAAGGTGCAACTCTTGCCTTTGCTCACGGTTTTGCCATTCATTACAACCAAGTTGTACCACGCAAAGACCTTGACGTGATTATGATTGCCCCTAAAGCCCCTGGTCATACCGTGCGTAACGAATTTGTCCAAGGTGGCGGTATCCCTGACCTTATCGCTATTTACCAAGATGCATCTGGGCAAGCCAAACAAGTTGCCTTGTCTTACGCCATTGGCGTGGGTGGTGGTCGTTCAGGTATCATCGAAACTACCTTTAAAGACGAAACCGAAACTGACCTATTTGGTGAGCAAGCGGTATTATGTGGTGGTGCGGTTGAATTGGTTAAAATGGGCTTTGAAACCCTTGTTGAAGCAGGCTACGCCCCAGAAATGGCATACTTTGAGTGTTTACATGAGTTAAAATTGATTGTGGACTTGATGTATCAAGGCGGTATCGCTGATATGAATTACTCCATTAGCAACAACGCCGAATACGGTGAGTACGTTACAGGGCTAGAAGTTATCAACGACCAATCACGCCAAGCCATGCGTAATGCGTTGAAACGTATCCAATCGGGTGAATATGCCAAAATGTTTATCTCTGAAGGTGCGATGAACTACCCATCAATGACTGCTCGCCGCCGTCAAACTGCCGAGCATGAAATCGAAAAAACTGGGGCAAAATTGCGTGGTATGATGCCTTGGATTACCGATAGCAAAATCATTGATAAAGATAAAAACTAGACTGTTAAAGCTGTCTAATTTTTAACCAATTAACACCTTGCCTGTGTAAATTCTTACATGGGCAAGGTTTTTTATTATACAATACGCCACTTTCTACCGCCCAATCTGAGAGCTATTTTGCAACTTTTTTTAGATTTTACGACCCTTGCTACCAGCCTAGGCTTACCTAGCCCATACACCCCAAGTTGGCAAGCCCTGTATGTGGCAGGCACAGTCATTGTTGGCTTATTTATCAGTTATGAATCCTTACTGCTAAAACGCTACCAAGGCAAAATGCCTGACAGTAGTTTATTTCACTTTAGCTCAATGCTCGAAACTGTTTGGAGTATCGTATCAATCGCTGTGCTATATTTTGCCGATTTTTCGCCTTTATTTAAGGTCGTGCCTGTGGCATATATCCTATATAGTTTATTCGGTTGGCTATATGGTTTTTATTTACTCAAAGATACTGATATTGACATTGATGATATCGAAAACATCCAAATGCCGTCAAAGTATATGGATTATAGTTTATCTTTTTCGATGGTTATTATTTTGACAAGCCTTAGTATTCTGACCAAAAGCTATTTATCAGGTGAGTTTCTACTAAAAATGTCTTAATGATTGCCTGTCAAATGGCGATAAATAGAAAATTTTAATCAAAAAGCGTATTTTTTAACAATATTTTAAAAAAAAAGTGAAAATAAACAATTTAGTATTAGGTAATTTGGATTAACTAGGATATACTGTGATTATCAGCTAGCATGAACTTTACTAAAAAGCGTGACTTAGCTGAGGATTCATCTATGCAAGATAAGCTATTACAACGATAGCTTCGGCTTGGATTGAAATAGTTTAAATTTTTAAAAAAGTAGGATTTTTTATGTCAGACAAAGTTACTGGTTCTGTAAAATGGTTCAATGAAAGCAAAGGTTTTGGTTTTATCGCTCAAGACAATGGTGGTCAAGACGTATTTGCACATTACAGTGCAATTCAAGGCTCAGGTTTCAAAACCCTTAAAGAAGGTCAACGTGTGAGCTTCGTTCTAAGCCAAGGTCAAAAAGGCCCACAAGCAGAGCAAATCGAACCACAATAATAATAGACCTAATTCTATTATTTGAATATTATAGTACCGTATCGAGAAAGCAACCAAAGGTTGCTTTTTTTATGGTAAAAATAAAATAATAGATAAAATTTGATAAATTTAGGACTTACGCAAAAGACACTGGATTCCTGCATTCGCAGGAATGACGAAATCTCTTAAATTTTCCGTCACCCCTGCGTAGGCAGGGGTCTAGCGTCTTTATTTTGCAAGATAAATTTAAAATTTGCGTAAATACTAAAATTTTTTGGGTGAGTATCATTGACATCTTTTTATGGAAAAAATTATCTTACTTGAATGCAATTATTCGTTAAAAAACTACCAAGTAGCGTTCAATTTATGCTATATTTCTAGCGAATGCTGATATTTTGCTAAAAAATCACCAAGCATGACCCACCGTTCACAACTTGTGATTGATTTGTGTTAGGGATTATTTCACCATACCCATTCCCCAATGTATGGCTGATTAAGCCGACAGCATAGCAAGTTGTATGACAACAATTTAAGGGCTATTAATTCACTTAGATAACAAACGAGGAACGTATGAAAGCATTAGTCGCTGTTAAACGTGTAGTAGACTATAACGTCAAGGTTCGTGTAAAAGCGGACAATACAGGCGTTGATTTGACCAATGTCAAAATGTCTGTGAACCCATTTGATGAAATCGCAGTCGAGGAAGCGGTTCGCCTACAAGAAGCAGGTGTGGTAAGCGAAATTGTTGTAGTTTCTATTGGTCCAAAAGAAGCTCAAGAACAAATCCGTGGTGCAATGGCATTGGGTGCTGACCGTGGTATTTTGGTCGAAACTAACGACACCGTGCGTCCATTACAAGTTGCCAAAATCCTAAAAAACATCGCCGAAGCCGAACAAGCTCAATTGATTATTTTGGGTAAACAAGCCATCGATGATGATAACAACCAAACTGGTCAAATGCTATCTGCCTTGATGGGCGTGGGTCAAGCCACATTCGCCTCAAAAGTTGCTGTTGAAGGTGGTAATGTAAAAGTTGAGCGTGAAGTTGATGGTGGTTTACAAACCCTTGAATTGGCATTGCCAGCCGTAATTACGGCGGATTTGCGTTTGAACGAACCTCGTTATGCCAAATTACCAAACATTATGAAAGCCAAGAAAAAGCCACTGGATGAGAAAAAACCAGAAGATTATGGCGTATCAACCGCTTCTAACATTCAAGTCGTTAAAGTCACGCCACCTGCTGAACGTAAAGCAGGCGTAAAAGTCAAATCAGTTGATGAACTCATCGACAAACTAAAAAATGAAGCAAAAGTTATCTAATGTGATATCTGCCGACATTTAACCGATTTTGATAATAAACTTTAAGGAAATTCTCATGGCAATTTTAGTATATGCAGAGCATGATAACAAAGAGTTAAAAAAAGCAACCCTAAACACTGTGACCGCTGCCAGCAAAATGGGTGGTGATGTGGTGGTATTGGTAGCAGGTAATGGCTGTGAAGCTGTGGCAGAGCAAGCCAGTAAAGTAGCAGGCGTTGCCAAAGTCCTATGTGCAAATAACCCAGCTTTTGAACACCAACTTGCCGAAAACGTGGCTGACCTTGTGGTATCATTGGCAGGCGATTATAGCCATATCGTTGCCCCAGCGACCAGCAATGGCAAAAACTTTATGCCTCGTGTAGCCGCCTTACTAGACGTAAATATGGTGACTGATATCACCGCTGTGGTTGATGCTGAAACCTTTGAGCGTCCTATTTATGCAGGTAATGCGATTGCGACCGTTAAAGACACCGAAAGCAAAAAAGTCATCACCGTGCGTGCGACAGCATTTGATACTGCTAGCGAAGGTGGTTCTGCCAGTGTTGAGCAAGTATCAGCAGGTCAAGACTTGGGCAAATCAAAATTTGTCAGCGAAGAATTGGCAAAATCTGACCGTCCAGAGTTGACTGGGGCAGAAATTGTCGTGTCAGGTGGTCGTGCTTTGGCAAGCGGTGAAAACTTCACCAAATATATCGAGCCATTGGCAGATAAATTGGGTGCTGCGATGGGTGCTTCTCGTGCTGCTGTGGATGCAGGCTACGTACCAAATGACCTACAAGTCGGTCAAACGGGTAAAATCGTTGCCCCAAATCTTTACATCGCTGCAGGTATCTCAGGTGCGATTCAGCATTTGGCAGGTATGAAAGATTCTAAAGTCATCGTAGCGATTAACAATGACCCAGAAGCACCAATTGCTCAAGTGGCAGATTACTTCCTAGAAGGTGATATCTTTACCGTATTGCCAGAATTAACTAGCAAGCTATAAATGATAGATAATTTAATTAGAAAAAAGAGTATGGTAACTGGGGGTATCCAATACGCCCCTATGAAATCTGTCTTTTTCTATGATTAAATTGCAATAAGAACCTCACAATTTGTGGGGTTTTTTCATGTTTATCCGCTATAAAATACCATTCAAATTGCCCAAGCGTTCTGCTATACTGTGACGACCTCTATTTTATAACTATCCATTTGAGAGAAAAATATGGCACTGATTTCCCTACGTCAATTACTTGACCACGCCGCCGAAAACAACTATGGCGTACCTGCTTTTAACGTTAATAACCTAGAACAAATGCGTGCTATTATGATGGCGGCGGATGAAACCGACTCGCCTGTTATCGTACAAGCCTCAGCTGGGGCAAGAAAGTATGCAGGTTCGCCATTTTTGCGTCATTTGATTTTGGCGGCGGTGGAAGAATTCCCACATATCCCAGTCGTCATGCACCAAGACCACGGCACAAGCCCTGCGGTGTGCCAACGCTCGATTCAGCTTGGTTTTAGCTCGGTGATGATGGACGGCTCACTTAAAGAAGACGGTAAAACCCCTGCGGATTATGACTATAATGTGGCGGTCACTCGTGAAGTGGTGAAGTTTTCCCACGCTTGTGGCGTATCTGTCGAAGGTGAGATTGGCGTGTTGGGTAGCCTCGAAACAGGCATGGCAGGTGAAGAAGATGGCGTGGGTGCAGAAGGTGTGCTTGACCATTCACAACTGCTTACCAGTGCTGATGAAGCCGAACAGTTCGTGCGTGATACCAATGTCGATGCCCTTGCTATTGCAGTTGGCACAAGTCACGGTGCGTACAAGTTCACTCGTCCACCAACCGATGATATCTTATCAATCGCTCGTATTAAAGAAATCCACGCTCGTATTCCAAATACTCATCTTGTCATGCACGGTTCGTCAAGCGTGCCACAAGAATGGCTAAAAGTCATCAATGAATATGGCGGTAATATCGGCGAAACCTATGGTGTACCCGTTGAGCAAATCGTAGAAGCCATTAAGCATGGCGTACGTAAGGTGAATATTGATACCGATTTGCGTTTGGCGTCAACTGGGGCAGTCCGCAAATTTATGGCGGAAAATCCTGCCGAATTTGACCCTCGTAAATACCTCGCTAAAACCGTGGATGCGATGAAAGCGGTGTGTGTTGAGCGTTATAATGCCTTTGGTACGTCAGGCAATGCCAGCAAAATCCGTCCAATCAGCCTAGAAAAAATGGTTGAGTATTATAAATAATTATTTTTAGATTTTTGATGAAAATAGGGGCTTTATGCCTCTATTTTTTTCACACCAAATAAGGATTAACCATGATAGGACAAATTCACGGCACAGTTGCTCATCTACTTGCACCTACCGCCATCATTATGACCACAAGCGGTGTTGGCTATGAAATTGAACTACCGCTGAACGCCTTTTGCCAACTGCAACTGAATCAACCAACCACATTATGGACACAGCTTATCGTCCGTGAAGATGCTCATTTGCTATTTGGCTTTTTAAGTCACCA
Organism: Moraxella sp. TY6; assembly: GCF_048551375.1. Classification (NCBI taxonomy): domain Bacteria; kingdom Pseudomonadati; phylum Pseudomonadota; class Gammaproteobacteria; order Moraxellales; family Moraxellaceae; genus Moraxella; species Moraxella sp. TY6. The sequence goes on from NZ_JBLYZJ010000002.1 coordinate 148,689, forward strand.
AGAGCGAGAGCTATTCCGCCAACTGCTTAAAGTCAATGGTGTGGGGGCAAAAATGGCACTTGCAATGATGTCAACGTTAACCCTTAACGAACTCAAACGCCATGTCATCAATGGTGATGAAAATGCCCTGACACGTATTCCAGGGGTGGGTAAAAAGACCGCCCAACGCCTCATTGTGGAATTGGCGGATAAGCTTAAAGATTTAGGGGGTTCAGCCGACACGCTGATAAATGAAGGGCAGAGTAGCCTTACCATGCCGACCGATAGCAGTAATGAGGTGGTAGTAATTGCAGAAGTGGAGGCAGGATTAATGGCATTGGGCTATCGTGATAAAGAAGCTCAAAGTGCGATTAAGATTGCCAAAAATAATCTAGGCAATGAGGTGCTTACCACGCAAAACTTGTTAAAACTGGCATTGAAAAGTTTAGCGATTTGATAGGATATTTATTTACGTTAACCTAACAAAAAATATCGATAAAATTTGGCATAATGATAGCTACAAATTTTTTTTAATTTAATAAGGAGAAATAATGTCCAATAACTTAAAGGCTATTTTTTTACCATTTGTGATAGCTAGCATAATGGGTTGTACTCACTTAGCTCAATCTACTTCACCATCACAGAGTTCTATCATGGGTCAGACTACACCTTCATCTTCTGCTAATTTAGCTGAAAAAAGCCCTAAGCAAGCTATTTTAGATACGTTACAATTTTACCAAACAGCAATGGCAAAAGGCGATACTGATGCGATTATGAGTGTATTTGCCGATGATGCAGTGATTGAATTTCAAGGTAAACCCACTTTGCAAGGCAAATCTGCGATTCGTCAGAGTTATGAACAAGCCTTTGATGTGATGGATTTTACTGGGATTGACTACATTTCAACCAGTGTTGAAGTGATTGGTGATACCGCCATCGTCCGAACTACCCATGCAGACAATGCAACGGTGTATCATAAAAAACTTGCGAAAAAAATTGTTGATAATAACCGTGAAGTATTTGTATTTAAAAATAAAAATGGTGCGTGGCAAATCAGCTATTATATGTATAATCAAAAGGCAGGGCATTAAAAAACCAGTCTATTGACTGGTCTTTGAAATATCAATAAGGGCGTAAGCATTACGCCCCTACAAGTTTGTATTTTTATCAAAAGTTATTTACTTTCTTTTTTCTCTGACTTTTTTAGCAAATGATTTTCTAAATAGTGAATATTTTGGGCTTGTTGACAAAATGCCTCATCTTGCAAAATCACGTCACGATGTAACGGTACATTGGTTTTTACCCCAGTAATAATCAGCTCATCAAGGGCGTGACGTAGTTTGGCAATGGTTTGCTCACGGGTTTGACCGTGACAAATCAATTTGCCAATTAGCGAATCATAAAAGGTCGGAATCGCATAATTGGGGTATAAATGTGAATCAAACCGCACGCCACAGCCATTTGGGGTAAAAAGGTTGGTCACCGTACCAGGGGATGGCATAAAGGTTGCTGGGTCTTCAGCATTGATACGGCACTCGATAGCATGACCTCGAATATCAATTTCCTCTTGATGATATGATAGACCATAGCCAGAAGCGATTTTAAGCTGTTCTACCACCACATCAATGCCTGTAATCATCTCAGTAACAGGGTGTTCGACCTGCACACGGGTATTCATTTCGATAAAGAAAAATTGCTCGTCTTCATATAGAAACTCGAATGTACCTGCACCACGATAGTGAATTTGCTCACACGCACGCACACACGCCTCAAGAATAGGGGCTTTGATGTCGTCTGGGATATCAGGGGCAGGGGCTTCTTCTAATACTTTTTGGTGACGGCGTTGGAGCGAGCAATCACGGTCAAATAGATGAATGGCATTGCCTTTACCATCGCCCAATACTTGTACTTCGACATGGCGAGGATTTTTTAGATAGCGTTCCATATAGACGCTGTCATCACCGAACCAAAGTTCCGCCTCTTGCTTGGCGGCTTGGACTTGCGGTAGCAAGTGTTCGATACGTTCGACCACACGCATACCACGACCACCGCCACCTGCTGCTGCTTTAATTAGCAGAGGGAAACCAATCTGTTTAGCTTGTTCTTCGGCATTGGCAAGGGTGACGCTACCAACCGAACCTGGTACAGTGGGAACACCTGCTTTTTTCATGGCATTGATGGCAGAGATTTTATTACCCATCAAGCGAATATGCTCGGCTTCGGGCCCGACAAAGGTTAGCCCTGCTTCTTCGACACGTTCAGCGAATTCCGCATTTTCTGACAAAAATCCATAACCGGGGTGAATGGCATCCGCCCCAGAAATTTCGGCAGCCGTCAAAATGGTGTCAATGTTAAGATAGCTTTCGATGGCACTGGGTCGCCCAATACATATCGCCTCATCGACAAAACGCAAGTGCATTAAGTTATCATCGGCAGTGGAATACACACCCACGGTTTTTATGCCAAGTTGTTTGCACGCACGCACAATGCGTAAGGCGATTTCGCCACGATTGGCAATCAAGAGTTTTTTTATCATAGCTATCCCTAACGATTTTTAAAGCCTTTTCATAAAGATGGGTACTAAAATCAATAAAATGAGGCATAAAACTTTGAAAGTTTGGGCGTATGCAATACGCCCCTACACACTTATTTTATGGCTAATTTAAACGATTATAAATTTCGATTAAGATTGATAGCGGACAATCGGCTGACCAAATTGCACCACATCGCCATTTTGTACCAAAATTTCTTCAATAATACCGCTTTGGGTGGCTTCAAGGGGATTCATAATTTTCATGGCTTCAATGATACCTAGCGTGTCGCCTGCTTGGACTTGCTGACCGACTTTGATAAAAGGGGCATCATTTGGGCTTGGGGCGACATAGAATACGCCGACCATCGGTGAGGGTTCGGTTTTGCCTGTTTTGGTTGGGGTGACTACTGCAGGGGCAGTGGTGACAATTGGGGCAACGCTTGCCACACTTTGTGGTAAATGGCGAGTGATTTGCACTTTTTTCTCACCATCTTGCACTTCAAGCTCGGCAATCGACCGTTCTTCCATTAAGTCAATCAACTGTTTAATATTACCAATATCCATGATTTTCACCTTTATGTGTCATTAGCCTGTTGCCAAAGTCGTGGCAAACTTTTCAATATTGTAACAATTTTTTTCAAAAATACCTAGCTATTCTAAACCATATTTGTGTACGAGTGTACACTTAAAATTGCTAAAATGTTACTTATTTTGATAAAAGACATTATTTGTTGGCAAAAAACTGCAATGCAACCTCATAACCAAACGCCCCCATGCCACAAATTACCGCTTCGGCTTTGTCGCTAAAGTAGGAGTGATGGCGAAAGGCTTCACGGCTGTGAATATTGGATAAATGTACTTCGACAAATGGTTTGTTGATTGCCAATAACGCATCTCGTAATACTACTGAAGTATGGGTAAAGCCTGCTGGGTTGATAATGACGGCATCAATTTTTTCGTTTGCGTTGTCAGTTAATAGTCCGTGATGGTGGATTTTATCAATGAGTTCGCTTTCGCTATTGGATTGAAAAAAGGTCAGTGTTAAACCTTTTTCTTTAGCAAGTGTTTGTAAATTGGCTTCGATATCAGCAAGGGTTTGGTAGCCGTAAATTTCTGGCTCACGTTTGCCAAGTAAGTTTAAGTTTGCACCATTGATAATAAGAATATGTTTTTTCATAAGTTAGCCCTTATGCGTTGTGATAAAGTCATTTAACAAGCTTAAACGCAACTTGTCAATCGCTTCCCCAATGGCTTTACCTTTTAAATCTTTATCGACATCTTTGGCAGAGATGGGCTGTAAAAGCTCAGTGATTTTATCAAGTTTAATTTGCTCGCACGCCATTTGATAGATGTGTTGGCATAATAAGGCTTGGGTGAGTTTGTGATTGTCTTTGAGCAAAGTTGCTCGTTTGGTTAGCTCAAAAAGTGCTTGCGAATCCAAGTCATTAAATTCTGACAAGGTTTCAAACTCACTAATAAAAAATTCGCTAAAGGATTGTAATTGCTTAGGGATTTTTTGTTGTTGGCAAAACTGGGTTAAATTATTGATATCGTTATTCTTTAAAGAGCTATCTGCTAAAAAAATGGTGGCAAACAAAGCAAATCGAGCGGTTTCATCCAAATTAAACTGATAGCCAAGTCGTAGGCTTTTGGCGGTGCGTTGCCAATAGCTTGATTGATATGAATTTTTATCCAATTCAAGGGTTTTTTCTAAGTTTGGCATGATAATGTGTAACACGCCCAATTCGTTCAAACGGTCAAAATAAACATCCGCCCATTCTTGGGTAAGGGCTTTGCGAGTTTCTGCCCATACACGCTCTGCGACAAGGTGATTAAGCTCGCCTGCGTCACGCATTTGTTTGACAAGTTTTTGGGTATCAGTGGCAATTTCAAAGCCCAGTGGGGCATAGCGACTGGCAAAGCGAGCAAGGCGTAATACACGCACAGGGTCTTCGGCAAAGGCATTCGACACATGGCGAAGTTGTTTGTTTTCAAGGTCTTGCAATCCGCCATACGGGTCGATGATGGTGTCGTTTTTTAACGTGCTATCAAATAAGCCATTGACTTCGATTGCCATTGCATTGATGGTAAGGTCACGGCGGATGAGGTCTTCTTCTAAGGTGACACTGGGGTCGGCATGGACGGTAAAGCCGAGATAGCCATTGCCAGACTTGCGTTCGGTGCGGGCAAGGGCGTATTCGTCATGGCTATGAGGGTGCAAAAATACAGGAAAATCTGCTCCGACTTGGCTAAAGCCTAATTCAAGCATTTGCTGTGGGGTCGCACCCACGACCACGTAATCGTGTTCGGTGACAGGTCGCTGTAGCAGACGGTCACGCACCGCACCGCCAACTAAATATACTTTCATAAGGGAGTTCTCTTTTTATAAAAAAAGGCAATATCATAAGACATTACCTTTTTTATTAAATTTATGATTACTATTTTATCGAAGGGCGTATTCAATACACCCCTACAAGAAATTATAAACTTATTTCGCCAAATCTTGTGCTTCAGTCACAGCAACGGCGGTCATATTAACAATACGGCGTGCAGTGGCGGAAGTCGTCAAGATATGCACAGGTTTAGAAGAACCTAATAAAATTGGTCCAACCGTGACGCTATTGGTCGCTGTTTTTAGCAAGTTATAGGCAATATTGGCAGCGTCCAAGTCAGGCATAATCAAGAGATTTGCCGAGCCTGTCAATTTGCTAAATGGAAATGACGCATTGCGTAAGCGGTCATCAAGGGCGGCATCACCGTGCATTTCACCATCAAACTCAAAGTCCACGTCCATCTCATCTAATAGGCGATAGACTTCACGCATTTTCTTGGCAGAAGCGAAGTCTGACGAGCCAAAGTTAGAATGTGATAACAATGCCACACGAGGTTCAATACCAAAACGGCGGACTTCCTTGGCAGCCAAGACCGTCATTTCGGCAAGCTGTTCGGCAGTTGGGTCTTCGTGGATATAGGTATCAGCGATAAATAAGTTACGACCTTGAAGTAATAGGGCATTTAGGGCATAAAAATCTTTGACACCGTCTTGTTTTTTCAGCACTTTCTGCACATAGCTTAAATGCAAGTGATATGAGCCAAATGTACCACAAATCATACCATCCGCATCACCACGGTCAACCAATAATGCTCCAATTAATGAGGTTTTACGGCGGACATCACGGCGAGCCAACTCTACGGTTACGCCATCACGTTGGGCGATTTTGTAATAATGTTGCCAGTAGTCTTTGTAGCGTGGGTCATTTTCGATATTAACCAAATCATAATGTTGTTCGGCAACCATACGAAGCCCCAAGCGTTTGACTTGATTGTCAATAATCGCAGGACGACCGACCAAAATTGGACGAGCCAAGCCTTCATCGACCACGACTTGCACGGCACGTAAGACATTTTCATCTTCACCTTCACAGTAAACGATGCGTTTAGGGTCTTTTTGGGCTTTGGCAAACATCGGTTTCATCAAGAAGGCTGAGTTATAGACAAATTCAGACAATTTTTGTTTATAAACACGCATATCTTCGATAGGTAAAGTCGCCACGCCAGAATCCATCGCCGCTTTTGCGACCGCAGGGGCAATTTCGATAATCAAATTTGGCTCAAGTGGACCGGGAATCAAGTATTCACGCCCAAATTGCTTTGATTCGTCAACGGCTTTTTGCCCTTTTAGCGGGGTTGCTTCAACGTGAGCCATGGCTGCAATCGCACGCACACAGGCAAGTTTCATGTCTTCATTGACCGTGGTTGCCCCAACGTCTAACGCCCCACGGAAAATATAAGGGAAACACAAGGCGTTATTCACTTGGTTCGGATAATCCGAGCGACCTGTGGCAATGATGGCATCTGGACGCACGGCTTTGGCATCTTCTGGCAAAATTTCTGGATTTGGATTGGCAAGGGCAAAGATAATTGGGTCGATAGCCATTTGCTTAACCATATCTTGGGTTAACATACCAGCTGCTGATAAACCTAAGAACATATCCGCCCCAGCGATGACATCGGATAAGGTCTTGGCATCGGTATCACGAGCGTAGCGTTGTTTTGATTCGTCAAGATTGTCACGGCTGGTGGTGATAATACCTTTTGAGTCACCGACAAAGATATTTTCTTTTTTCGCCCCTAATGCACAGATTAGGTCAAGGCATGAAATGGCGGCTGCCCCAGCACCAGAACAAACGACTTTGATGTCTTCGATTTTTTTGCCTGTGATTTGTAGGGCATTGAGCAAGGCGGCAGATGCAATAATCGCTGTACCATGTTGGTCATCGTGGAACACAGGAATGTTCATGCGTTTACGCAATTCACGCTCGATATAAAAACACTCTGGTGCTTTGATATCTTCTAGGTTGATACCGCCAAAAGTCGGCTCAAGTGAGGCAATCGCTTCGATAAATTTGTCTGGGTCGTTTTGGGCGACTTCGATGTCAAATACGTCAATCCCTGCAAATTTTTTGAACAATACGCCTTTACCTTCCATCACAGGCTTAGACGCTAGAGGTCCAATATTACCTAGACCTAACACGGCTGTACCGTTGGTAACCACACCGACTAGATTGCTACGAGCGGTATAAAGAGCGGCTTTTTTGGGGTCTTTTTCGATTTCAAGACAAGGAATCGCTACACCCGGAGAATAGGCAAGTGCCAAGTCACGTTGGTTAGCAAGGGCTTTGATGGGCGTGACCGAGATTTTTCCGGGTTTTGGGTTGGCGTGGTAATGCAGGGCGGCTTGTTCAAATTGTTCTTTATCGGAAGCAGGGTTTTGTGTGGTGAGTTTATCCATAATGATTTCGCTTTATCAAGTAAAAAAATAGTCATTCAACGTAATGTAATCAAATTTGAAATATTCTATCATTAATACAGGCGTTTTATCTAGCGAACTTTGCGACTGTGAACTTTGAGTCATTTGGATTTTTGGTGAATTAAATCAAGCGTCACACGTTGAGGTATTGGGCGTAAGCATTACGCCCCTACAAAAAATTGATTATAGCTAAACCATTAAGACGAACAACTGACAAAAATTTCTGCCTCATTAACGGTGGGCGGTGCGGTGTCACTCGGTTTTGCCAATGGGTTAGGTTCAAACGGCTTAGTGAGTAGCTGAAACAGTCTATCGACCTCGCTCATATCATTGTGTTCTGCCAGTTCAATCGCTCGCTGTGCGATGCCATTTCGCAAAATATAAATCGGATTGTGGTTTATCACTTTTTCAAGATTGGGATTTTTTTGCAAATAATCGCTTTGCCATTGTTCAAATTGTTGTAACGCATTGGCTTGTTGCAATTCGGCTGTTAAGGTGGCGAACAGTTGGTGTTCATGTTCAAATTTACTGTTATTAGCCACGATTGCCACTAACGCTCGTTGGCTATTGGTAAAATCAAGCTTGTGGTTTTGCATAAGTTGTAAAAATTCTAATGCAAAATCGCAGTTTGCTTCATTCACTTCAAGCCCGAATTTTTGACACAATCCTTTTTGATAATAACCATAAAAAATTTCACCAAATTTATCCAAAATTTCCGTTAAAACCTCTCTATCCAGCGTTTCAGCCTTATGGTTTGCCGTTAATTTTTCACCATTTAAGCGTAAAAATAGCGAGATTAAGCGTGACAAATTCCATTGTCCAATAGATGGTTGATTTTGATACACATAGCGACCTTGATAGTCCGAATGATTGTTTATCCATAGCGGATTAAAACGCTCCATAAAGCCATAAGGCCCAAAATCGAGGGTCGCCCCTGTGATGGATAAATTGTCGGTATTCATCACGCCATGAGCAAAGCCAAAGAGTTGCCAATCGGCAATGGTTTTGGCAGTTTTATCAACGACTTGGCGTAAAAAATCCGCAATTGGTGTATCGCTCTCCATACAGTCGGCAAAGTAAGTTTGAATCACATAACGGGTAAAGTACAAGAGCATATCTGGGGCGAAATTCGCCACCCACTCAAAATGCCCAAAGCGAATATGACAATCGGCAGTGCGAAGTAGGCTTGCCCCACGCTCTATGCTCTCTCGGCGGACTGGCGTGTCGCTGACGACAAAGCCCAACGCATTGGATGAGCGAATACCAAGGGCGTTCAACGCATGACCTGCAAGGTACTCACGCACGGTGCTACGAATCACGGCTCGCCCATCGCCCATGCGAGAGTAGGGGGTTAAGCCTGCCCCTTTAAGATGGAGGTCGGTGAGTGTGCCGTGTCGGTCAATGACTTGGACGAGGAGTAGCCCACGCCCATCACCGAGTTGCCCTGCCCATTGTCCGAACTGATGCCCTGCATACGCCATAGCTAGGGGGTCAAAGCCGTTTGGGACGATGTCACCGCCTAAAATGTTTACCCAGTTTTGGGTTAGGAAATCGTCTTTATCCCAGCCGAGTTGGGTGGCAACTAGGGGGTTAAAATGCCCTGCTTGGGGATTGGTGAGGGGCTTGGGTGGTTGTTTGTGATAGAGGCGTGGGTCAAGGGTGGTGTAGGCGTTGTTGATAGTTAGCATAAAAAATCCAAATAATGATAATAAAGTTGATTAATGTTGTAAAATCGGTATGCTTATGGGTGGTTGTATCAAATGATTTTTATATTGGGGCTTTGATGGTGATATAAACCGTAATTTCATAAAAATAAGGAAAATCAAATCATGTTGTTATCCATTTTTTCAAAGTTTGCATTTTATAGTTACTGGGGTATGGCTCTGGTGGCGACTATCGTGGTGACTGTGATTGTAGCGATGGTAAGTAAATCGGTACATCGTAAGTTTTTTGGGGTAGTGGCAGGGATATTGGTGATGTGTGGATTTATTACACCGATAGCATTACAGATAAATGAAGATAAAAAGGTGGTAGAAGCCAAGCAGGATAGATATTCGACTGCCAAGGCGATATTTGATGAGCGGTGTAAGTCAGCAGGAGAGAAGATTTATAAGACGGTGGATAATGTGGAGGGGGTGACTTTGTTAAAGGTGCGTCCTGATTGGAATCGTCAGACTTATAATGCGTGGGATGACCCAATGTGGGCGGATGCAGGGTTGCCAAGACAAAAAATTGCTGATAACTATATTAATTCATTCTTAGGATGGAATGTTGAAAATAGAAACTTGGTATATGAACCATATAATCCTTCAAGTTTTAAAGTAACAAAAGGCTATAATTTTGTTGATGTAAAGAAAGATAATGAATATATACAGCATAGATTAAAGCCTAATGCTAATAGCGAAGCTCTTTCAAGGACACTAACAGAACTGGTTAAAAAACCAAGCAGATATGCTATTGATTATATTAACTACATTGACCCAAAAGACCGTGAATATTGGGTAGCAGGAACTAAAGTAACCATTACAGATACACAAACCAATGAAATTTTAGCCGAAAAAACGTGGTATGCCTTAGAGCCAGGGCAAGGCAGTCATGCAGGGCAAAGAGAGCCTTGGCTTGCAGGGGCGATTAGCTGTCCAATTGATGGACGGGAGAGCATACCTACTCGCTCATTTGTAGAAAAAGTTTTAATACCAAAGCAATAGTTTTTTAGAATCAATCAATTAAATTTAACCAAAAGGAAAATATTATGTCAGACCAAAACAACCAACCAAGTACCGCACAGCTACTAGAATTAGTTAATGTTCAAATGGCTTCAGAAGCATTTATGGGGTTGAAAAATACTATTGTAAATACCGCATCTGCTGATGATGAAAAAATAATTTTAGATGTTGATATGTTAAAATCGGGCAACGAACACTCCACCAAATTCACTTCCGTCACCGCCAGCCAATTTGTCCAAAACTGGGAAGTCAAAGCCCACCAAGCCAACACCACCACAGGCTTCTCAGGCACACTCTTTGAAGCCAAACAAGACATCGCAGGCACAGACATCAAAAAAGGCGACCAAGTCATCTCCTTTCGCAGTACCGAATTTATCGAAGACACCCTACACGACAACCGAGCGACCAACACCTCTAAAACCATTCAATTAGCCATTTAATGTAGATGATTAATTCAATGATTTTATAAGGAAACCGCAATGCCCCTTGACCTCACTAACCCCAACAACCAACAACTAATTCAAGCAGGCTTTAACCCAACCGACATCGAAAAATCCCCCACCTTAGTCAACCTACTCAACCGCTTTACAGGCACATTTATCATCGGCACAATCGCAGACGGTGCAGTCGCCAAAGGCAATACCATCTACCTATCCAAAACCTACAAAAACCTCATCACACTCGCCCACGAACTTGGACACGCCACAGGACAATACCAACAAAAACAAACCCTTACCCAATTTGACAGCCCACAAGACTATACCAACGCTCGCACCCTTGCCGAGGGCGAAGCCATGTATTACGAATTTTTGGTCGCCAAAGAACTCGGTATCTCACACCTCAAAAAACAAGCATGGCTCGACAATCAGCAGACCATTCAAAGCCTTGACTTATACCCCTTGATGGAAGCCATCATCAATGCCAATCTGAGCCAAGCTGACACCGTGACCGCCTTTGCCAAGCTCAATCTTGACCTCATTCCAAGCGGACAAATTCACCCACCATCCTATACTTATGATGAATACAATAAGCTGAGTTTTTTGAATAACAAACACCCAGATGACAGGATATCCACCGACTTTCAGCAAGCCATGAACAAGGCATTTGACTGGAATACCTATGAAGCAAAATCCCTTGTCAATAAAGCCAACGCCCATTACGGCACGCCAAACAATGACACCTTGATAAACACCCATGAAGGTGGCTCGGTGCTGGGTCGGCAAGGGCAGGGCGATTTGCTATGGGGGGCAAAAGGCAATGATATACTGATGGGCAATACAGGCAAGGATATTTTATTGGGCGGTAGTGATAACGATGTCCTAGTCGGTGGTGGTGGCAACGATATATTGGCAGGGGGCAAAGGCAATGATTTGTATTATTTTACCGCAGGGTTTGGGCAGGATAACATTGTCAATGCAGGCGGTGGCGTGGACAATGTGTATTTTGCCGATAGGGGATTTGACCAACTAGCCCTTGTGTCGCAAGTCAAAAACGATTTGACCTTAAACATGGTCGGCGGTAGTGACCAGTTGACGGTAAAAGATTTTTTTAAGGGTGGGGATAATGCTTCGCTACATATTAGTTTTGGGGCTGGCGGTGCGTTAAATCGTGAGCAGATTTTGGGTGATTGGCAAGAGAATCAACTTCATCAAAATCAAACAGCCACTCAGCCAAACTCGCCATCAAATAGCTACAGCGAAGCGGATTATCAAAAGGCATTGGCTGAGATGTTGGCATATTTACATAACTCACCACCCCTGTGATGGGAAGCAATTCTATTTACCGTTATTTATCAAGATTAACCGTCATACGCATAGATTTTACCGCATAGGGTAAATTTGGGAAAGCATCGACTCCTGTGCGTTTTGCCAATTCATTGAGCGAGATGGCCTCTACGGTATTGCTAGCATCATTGGGGCTGATAAAGGCAACTGCTTGGGCTTGGCTTGGCAAATAAACTGCCTTAAAAAAATGCGTGGGAATAAACACATTATTATTGAGCATTTTTACTCGTGGGTCTAAAAATGCCACCCCTGTCACCACATAACTTGACGCATATTGATTGGTCAGCTCTCGGGTTTTATTTTCGATTTTTACCCATGTTTGGCGGTTATTGGTCGGATTTTGTGGGGCAATATTGGCAAGGCTAAAGCTGTTATATTGCGAAGTTTTATTTGACATATCCGCATTGGGGGCTAAATGCCCTCGGTCATAGCCAGAGTTGCTATAATCTGCCAAATAGCTTCTTGCACCCACAGGCAGTTGGGTTTCCTCATGGAAATTATCTTCACGTACCAAGGATTTGGCATAGGTCAAACGTTGGCGTGTAAGGTACTCCGCCACCCAAATAGGGGTTTTGGAAACCCCAGAATACATGACTTTAAACCCATCAAAACATAAAGGATAGGCATTTTGAGCGAGTTTTTCGCTAATGATGGGTTGGGTTTGGTCAAGTAGTTGTTTGTCGCATTGGTTGGTTGTTGGGGTGGGTAGGGGCGTTGGTTGCGTAACAACAGGATTTGAACCACTACCGCCACAGCCAACCAAGCTAAAAACAGGTAATAATATGGCAATCAAGGATTGTTTTTGCATAATATTCTCTAGTAAGGTGTTTGGTTGATTAGGCATAAGACAAAGATTTTACCTTATTTTTCCAAAATCGCCACGACACCTTGCCCGCCTGCCGCACAAATCGAAATCAACGCACGTCCAGAACCTTTTTGGTCAAGTAATTTGGCAGTGCTTGCCAAGATGCGTCCGCCTGTGGCAGCAAATGGATGACCTGCCGCCAAAGATGAGCCGTTGACGTTGAGTTTGCTACGGTCGATTGAACCTAACGCTTTATCCAATCCCAAACGCTCTTGACAGAATTTTTCGTCTTCCCATGCTTTGAGGGTTGATAAGACTTGCGAGGCAAATGCTTCATGGATTTCATAAAAATCAAAGTCTTGCAAGGTCAAGCCAGCCCGTTCTAACATACGAGGTACGGCATACGCAGGGGCCATTAACAAGCCTTCTTTTACCCCAGCTTTGCCAATAAAGTCCACCGCTGCTGTTTCTTGGTGGGTGATGTATGCCAATGGTTTAAGGTTATGAGCGGTTGCCCAGTCCTCGCTTGCCAATAGCACGCACGAAGCCCCATCGGTCAATGGCGTTGAGTTACCTGCGGTCATGGTGGGGTTAGCGTTTTTCTTCCCAAAAGCAGGTTTTAATGAGGCAAGTTTTTCGATTGAAATATCAGGGCGTAAATTGTTGTCACGAGTTAAGCCTTTAAATGGGGTGATTAAATCATCAAAGAAGCCTTCTTCGTAGGCACGAGCAAGGTTTTTATGGCTGTTAAAGGCAAGTTCATCTTGGTCTTCACGAGTGATACCCCATTCAAGGGCGGTAATGGCTTGGTGTTCGCCCATAGATAGTTTGGTGCGAGGCTCGCCATTTTGCGGTGCGTCAATCAAGTCTTTGGGATTAATGCTTAATACCGCTTGGACACGGTCTTTGGCGGTTTTGGCATTATTAAGTTTTAATAAAGATTTACGTAAGCCATCACCAATCCCCAGTGGGGCATCCGATGTGGTATCCACACCGCCTGCAATGCCAGAATCGATCAGCCCTAGGGCGATTTTATTACTCACAGCAAACGTGGCTTGTAACCCTGTACCACAGGCTTGCGAGATGTCATAGGCAGGCGTTTGTGGGCTTAAAGCAGTGCTTAACACACATTCACGAGTCATATTGATGTCACGGCTCAATTTAATCACCGCACCTGCGACCACTTCGCCAAGGCGTTCACCTTGTAAATCATAGCGTTCGACCAAGCCATTAAGGGCGGCGGTGAGCATTTCAGAGTTGCTGGCGTTGGCATATTGTCCGTTTGAACGAGCAAAAGGGATGCGATTACCGCCTAAAATAGCGACTTTACGAGGGGCTGATACGGTCATGGGAAGTCCTTATATTTTTGGATTTAACTTTAATAAAGCAATATTTTTTAATCTTAACACAAATTTTTACCATACTTGGGGGATTTCTTGTAAATAATAACTATATTTTATATATTATTATTGATGTGATAATTTTAAGTTTTAAATACTGGATTAAGGCTAGGTTTATGGTATATTGGAAGTAATATGCACTCTTTTACATAGGACTTACGCAAATTTTGAATTTATCTTGCTGAATAAAGACACTAGACCCCTGCCTACGCAGGGGTGACGAGTAAATTAAAAATATTCCGTCATTCCTGCGAATGCAGGAATCCAGCGTCTTTTGCGGTAAGTCCTATTACAATTAAAAATTTTGCCAATTTGGATTTTATGTTAGGCTGATTTTTATTGGTTATGTTTTTATTTTACAAAATTGATTAATAAGGAAAATCTATGTCAGACCGTTATTCAGAATTTGTCCAATCAGGGCTAGGTAAAAAAGTCGCCCAAAATTTAGGTTTACCACAACCTGTGACCCTCGAACGCTTTCGTGAGGGGCAAGCTCCTGTGACAGGCAGTGTGATTGTGGGGGCGAGCCAAAACGCCACTTTGACCGCCAGTGTCGCCAACATTTTGGCAAATGTGAATGCCGAAGTATTCGTTGATGAAGCCAAAACCAGTGTCGTTGCTCTTGAAACCGCCAATTTGACCATCAAAAATTTTCAAGCCGATGCCCAATATAAAGTCGCCATTTTTGATGCTTCAGGTATCAAGGACACCGATGGGCTAAAACAAGTGTATGCGTTTTTTCATCCCATCGCTCGCTCGATTGCCAAATCTGGGCGTGTGATTGTGCTAGGTGTGCCACCAGAGCAGTGTGAAAGTATTGCCCAAGCGACCGCCCAACGTGCGTTAGAGGGTTTTGTCAAATCCGTGGGTAAAGAGTTCAAACGTGGCATTACCTCACAGCTAATTTATGTCGGTAAAAATGCGGAGCAAAACTTAGAATCTACCTTGCGTTTCTTTATGTCACCTCGCTCGGCGTATGTGTCTGGACAAGTGGTGCGAGTCGCTGAAGGGGCGGATGTGGCGGTCAATTGGGATAAACCTTTGACAGGCAAAACCATGCTAGTGACTGGGGCAAGCCGTGGCATTGGCGAAGCGATTGCCAAAGTATTGGCTCGTGATGGGGCTCATGTGATTTGTTTGGACGTTGCTCCCCAACAAGCCGATTTGCAAAAAGTTGCAGGGGAAATCGGCGGTTCAAGCCTGACCCTTGATATCACGGCTGGTGATGCAGGGCAGAAAATTGCCGAAGTCGCCAAAAAACGTGGTGGATTGGACGCTATCATCCATAATGCAGGGGTCACTCGTGATAAAACCCTTGCCAAAATGGATGAAGCCATGTGGGATTTGGTGATGAATATCAACCTCAAAGCCGAACAGCAAATTGACGATGATTTGCTTGAGCAAGGCGTATTCAATGCCAATGCTCGTATCGTCTGCGTGTCGTCTATTTCTGGGATTGCAGGGAATTTGGGGCAAACCAACTACGCCATGAGTAAGGCAGGCGTGATTGGGGCGGTACAAGCCACCGCACCTCGCCTACAAAACGGCATGACCATCAATGCTGTTGCTCCGGGGTTTATCGAAACCCAAATGACTGCCGCCATTCCCTTTGCGATTCGTGAAGCAGGTCGCCGTATGAACTCGATGAGCCAAGGCGGATTGCCTGTGGACGTTGCTGAAACCATCGCTTGGCTCGCTTGCCCTGCATCTGGTGGGGTGAATGGTCAAATCGTGCGTGTTTGTGGGCAAAGTTTGTTAGGGGCGTAATAATTATAGGAATTACGCATTTAACCAAATTGTAGGTTGGGTAGAGCTTGCGATCCCCAATAATTTGAATGGCTTATGTTGGCTGTCATTCTTCCACCCAACCTCGATTTATCCTGTTTTTAAAGAGTTTCAACCTATATTCAATAGGGCGTATGCAATACGCCCCTACTATGGTATTTTTTATGTCAAAGGATGATATACGACCATATAAATTATTGCTTACCAATTTTTTGCCAAAAAATAGCAAAAATCCACAAATTTTTTATGCCATTTCTATTATAATAATTTACCAAATTTGATAACTTAAATAAAAAAGGCATTTTGCCGAGCCAACTAGCAAGGATAGTGACGTATGTCAGACCAACATTTTAAAGCCCTGCCAAAACCCCACACCACTTACGCCAATATTATCAAAAGTTTATTACCGATTGGCGACCATGAAAAACTTGATAAATGTCAGTTGCCACAAGCCACTTACACGGTTGATAATTTGCAGATTGACCATGATAATTTGGCGGATTACCGTAAAATTTGTGGTTTTGACCATAACAGCTATGTGCCACCGACCTATTTTGCGGTGTTGTCGCAAGCGTTGCAGATGAATATGATGGTCAAAGAGCCGTTTCCGTTTGCCATGTTGGGATTGGTTCACGTTGAAAATAGCGTTACCCAATATCGTTTGATTCAAGACAGTAGCGAATTCAAAATGGCAGTGAGCTTTGCCAATTTGCGTGAACACGACAAAGGTCAGCAGTTTGACTTTATTACCCAAGTGTATGAAAAAGATGAGTTGGTATGGCAAGGCACTTCGACTTATTTGTCACGCCAAAAACGCAAAAAACCCAATCCTAGCCCATCAGCCAATCAAAATCCCAGTGTAAAACCTGAACTTGATGAAAATGATATGCACAATTTTTGGGAAATTCCAGAAGATATCGGCAGACGTTATGCCTTTGTTTCAGGGGATTTTAATTTGATTCATTTACACCCATTATCCGCCAAAGCCTTTGGTTTCCCCAAAGCCATTGCTCATGGTATGTGGACAAAAGCCAAGTGTTTAGCCAGTTTGGGTGACTTGCTAACAGCGTTTCGTTGTGATGTGTCATTTAAATTGCCGATTTTTTTGCCGTCAGAAGTTGAATTTATTGCCAAATATGATAACCGTGATGAGCAGATTGATTTTGGTGTGTACGATGTCAATAGCCCAAAACCGCATTTGATTGGGCAAGTGGTACAACTTGCTACAGAGAATAATTAAAAACTGATAAGTTTTAAAAAATAAACCAAATGTAAGGTGCGTCTAACGCACCACATTAGATACAATCAGGCTTTTTATGGGTGCGTATGACGCACCTTACGATTGTCAAAAATTATTTTACACACTATCAAAAAACCACATAATTACTGGATAATCGTATGACAATTCAACCATTAAATATTGACCAACTACAAACTACTTTTACCGAGCAGAATCTTGGGCAAGTGCTATCACCTGAACCCAATATCGTGGTCACTGGGGCGATTGCTCCAAGTGTGATTGATGCCTTAAAACAAGCAGGTATCAATGTGGTGATTAATGTTCAGCCAGCCAGTGAGCTGACCTTTGATGAGCAATCTGCAATCGAGCAGGCAGGCATGAGCTATGTCAATATCCCTGTCAGTGGGGCGGATGACTTAACCGAAGCCACTATCAATCAATTTGACCAAGCCATGACCCAATATGCCTCACAAAATATGCTATTGCACTGCAAATCGGGTAACCGTGTGGGGGCAATCGTGGCATTGCAAGCAGGTTTATTACAAGGGTATTCAGCTGTTGATGCGGTGCAACGTGGCAAGGATTTTGGTTTGTTGGCATTAGAACCAGTGGTCGCCCAACGCCTAGGATAGCCAATCATATAATCGTTTAAATTAGAAATCACACAGGTTTTGTAGGGGCGTATTGCATACGCCCAAGATGGCAAACGGTTATTTCTAATTTGATTCACGATAGTCTTAGCACTTTGACAAGAGATTTAATATGGATTTTAATTCCCTTAATCAACAATTATCTAAGTTATTAGCCAATTTTGACCTTAACCAAAAATACGGTGGCGGTAGTTTGGTGATATTTTACCAAGGTCAAGTTGTCACCACGTTAGCTCACGGTATTGCCAAACTCGACAGAACCACAGGCGACACCACGCCTTGGACGATTGATACCTTGTCGCTGAATTTTTCGACAGGTAAAGGCGTTTTGGTTACGCTAATTCACCGTTTGGTATCTGAGGGGATTTTGGCATATGACCGTCCGATTAGTGAGTATTGGCAAGCTTTTGCCCAAAACGGTAAGCAAGCGATTAGCTTGCGAGATATCCTCACGCATGAGGCAGGACTGTTTGATATTACAGCGGTGACTGAACACGCCAAAGATATGCTAGATTGGCAAACCATGCTGACCAATATCGAGCAGATGCAGGTTTATCAGCCCTCATCAAATCCACAAACCGATAATACCAATGACAATGTTAATGTTAATCAAAATGCGACAACCGATGATGGCTTTGTGGCATACAGTGCCTTGGTGTCAGGTTGGGTATTGGGTGGATTGATTGAAAAAGTGACGCAGTTGCCATTACAAAAGGCGTTAGAGCAGTATTTGCTTGAGCCGTTGGGATTGGTGGGACAGGCATATTTTGGTGTACCAGCGGATAAAGTCGCCCAAGTTGCAGAACAAATTCGTGAAAAAGATACCCATGCCAAACCTGTGCTAACCACTGATACCGCAGAAACGATGGCGTTTTATCAGACGCTTGGGTTTTATCAAGACTGGCAACGTTTAGCAAAAACCGATAACGCTTTGACCACGCAAGCGATTAATGGCTTATATTTTCGCCCCACGCAAGTTGACCCCAATGACTACAAATCCGCTTTAGTCCCAGCAGGAAGCCGTCAGTTTAATTATTATCACCCAACCAGCCTACAAGCCAAAATCCCTGCCGCCAATGGCGTGGCGACCAGTATGGCACTTGCCACGATTTATGCCATGCTAGCCAATGATGGGCAATGGCAAGGCAAATCCCTTATCAAAGCGGAAATCTTTGCCGAACTTAGCCAAATCCATAACCAACAGTTTGATAAAATCATGCCTGCGGTGATGCAGTGGCGATTGGGTTATCATCGAGTGTTTAGCTTATTTGCTGATACTACCCATGCGTTTGGGCATATGGGCTATAATGGCTCAATGGCATGGTGCGACCCAAGCCGAGAGCTTGCGGTGGCGTATGTGCATAATTATGATGTGACCATGCTCAATGATGTGCGTCAATTTATTTTAAATGAAACGGTTTTAGCCTGTAGGTATTGTTAATAATAGGATTTATACCAAAATGTCATTTGTAGGTTGGGTCGAAGTATGAGACCCAACGTCATGTTTGATAATGTTGGGTTTCGCATGCTCAACCCAACCTACAATCCAATCTTTATTGGGAGTGTTATAAATCTACGCAATATTGGCTCAAGGAGTATTTTTGATTTTACTGATTGATAATTATGACAGTTTTACCTATAACATTTTTCAGTATCTTGAGCAGATTTGCCAACGACTTGCCAAGCCCAATCAGCCACCCATGACGGTGACGGTTTGGCAAAATGATACCCATCGTATTGCCGATATTGTGGCGTTGCAACCTGACTATATTGTGATTGGGCCGGGTCCTTGCACGCCAAATGAGGCAGGGATGACGCTGGATATTATTCGTTATTTTGCAGGGAAAATTCCCATTTTGGGTATTTGTCTAGGTCATCAAGCCATCGGTCAAGCCTTTGGGGCAAGCGTGGTACGAGCCGAGCATATCATGCACGGTCGGGTATCTCGTATTTACCATGAGCAACAAAGTATTTTTGCTTCACTGTCAGTGCCGTTTTTGGCGACTCGTTATCATTCATTGGTCATTGATGCTCATAGTCTACCGAGTTGTTTGCGTGTGACGGCATGGACGCAAGATAGTACAGGTGAGCGTGAGTCGATTATGGGTATTTGCCATGAGCGTCTTGCGGTGGTTGGGGTGCAGTTTCACCCTGAGTCGATTTTGAGTGAATATGGACATCAGTTATTACAAAATTTCATAACACAATATGCACCAAATCCAGTAAACTGTATCAGTTAACTAGAACATATTGATGAATATAGGATTTACATATCCAACCTACAAATGGTATTTTTGCGTAAGTCCTAAAATGATAAATTTTGAGAGCTATTATGACCAATACGACCACGCCTTATTTGGGAGAAATCATCACTGCGTTACAGCAAAACCAGCCCTTATCGGAAAGCCAAAATCAATTACTATTAACCACCGCATTAGATAGGGTGATTAATACCATTGATTTGACCTATACCGAAATGCGAGGCGTGATGCTAGCGATTATGCAGGGACAATGCCCTGATGCGATGATGGGAGCATTACTGACCGCTTTGCGGATGAAAGGTGAAAGTATCGAGGAGATTACGGCGGCCGCCCAAGTCATGCGAGAGCTGGCAGTGACGGTTGATTTATCTGACTTGTCGCATGTGGTGGATATTGTCGGCACAGGGGGGGATGGGGCAAATCTGTTTAATGTGTCTACCGCCTCGGCATTGGTGACGGCTTGTGCAGGGTGTCATGTTGCCAAACACGGCAATGCAGGGGTTTCTGGCAAATCTGGTAGTTCGGACGTTTTGCGTCAAGCAGGTATCAATTTAGACCTTAGCCGTGAGCGGATTGTACAAGGGATTCGAGAGCTGGGGTTGGGATTTTTATTTGCCCCCAATCACCATATTGCGATGAAATACGCCATGCCTGTGCGGAGAAATCTCAAAACTCGGACGATTTTTAATATCTTAGGGCCTTTAACCAACCCTGCTGGTGTAAAAAACGCCATCATTGGCGTGTTTAACCCTGCGTTATGTGAGCCATTGGCTTATGTGTTCAAAAATTTGGGGGCAAATCACATTATGGTGGTAGGCTCGATGGATAATTTGGATGAAATTTCATTGGCGACCCATACCCACGTTGCTGAATTAAAGGAAGGTCAAGTCAACGTGTATGATATTGAGCCTGAAGACCTCGGCATTCAGTCGCAAACCCTTAAAGGACTGATGATTGACAGCCCTACCCAAAGTCTGACGCTTATCCAACAAGCCCTTGCACCCAATACTGCGGATAAGTCGATGATTGCCAAAAAAGCCAGTGCGATGATTGCCTTGAATGCAGGGGCGAGTATCTATGTCGCAGGGAAAGCCGACAGTCATAAGGCGGGCGTTGCAATGGCAATGGCGATTATTAACAGTGGCGAAGCCCTCACAAGGCTACAACAATTTGCTGAATTTACTCAGTCATCAATCTATCGTGACTTAAATTAGAAATAACACTTCAAAATTTTGGGCGTATGCAACACGCCCCTACAAAATGTCTTATTTCTAGGTTAAACGACCATAGTAACCCCATTTATTTTGGATAATCCGCCCTATGAGCCATCAAATTCCTTCGGTATTGCAACAAATCGTTAGCACCAAACAACAAGAGTTGGTGATTGCAAAACAACGCCAAAGCTACTATGACCTTGAACAAATCGCCCAATCCAACGCCGATGACTTGCGAGATTTTGCCCATCGTTTACGTCAAGCGGGTATCCAAGTGATTGCCGAAGTCAAAAAAGCCTCACCCTCCAAAGGCGTGATTGCCCCCAATTTTGACCCCATTCGCACCGCTTTAGGCTATCAGCAGGCAGGGGCAAGTTGTTTATCAGTTTTGACAGATGTTAACTATTTTCAAGGTTCGGATGAATATTTGGTGCAAGTACGCCAAGCCGTGAGCTTACCGATATTGCGTAAAGATTTTATGATTGAACCCTATCATATTTTACAATCACGTGCGTTAGGGGCGGACTGTATTTTACTGATTATGGCGTGCTTATCTGATGAGCAAGTCAGAGAAATGCACGAATTAGCAATCAGTCTAGGTATGAGTGTGTTGATTGAATGCCATGATGCCCATGAGGTCGAACGAGCATTGCGTTTGCCTCAACATCGCCAAAATATTTATGGTATTAATAACCGTAACTTAAATAACTTTGTGGTTGATATCAATACCACATTAAATTTAAAGCCACTCTTTCCCAAATATAGTTTGTTAGTTACCGAAAGCGGTATTCATTCAGCGGATGATGTTAAACGGATGTTAGCTAATGATATTCACGTGTTTTTGATTGGTGAACAATTTATGAAAACAGACAATGCAGGCGAGGCGTTACATCAGTTATTACAACAAATAGGCTAAAAATTTCGACCCCATCCCATTAATCAAGGAGTTTGTTATGACTTACGACCCACAAAATATTTTTGCCAAAATCATTCAAGGCGATATTCCTTGTCACAAAGTCTATGAAGACGATAAAACCCTTGCCTTTATGGACATCATGCCAATGGCAACAGGTCATGTGTTGGTGATTCCAAAATGCCAAGCCGTGGAATTGAGTGATATGCCAAGCGACTATATCACTGCTGTGTTTGACACCGCCAAAAAAGTGATGACCGCCCAACGCCAAGTGCTACAACGTGATGGCATCGTACAAATGCAACTTAACAATGCCCAAGCAGGGCAATCGGTGTTTCATTACCACGTGCATTTGATTCCCAGTAGCATTCATCAATTGGGTAATCACGAAGACCGCCAAGCGAATCATGGCGAATTGGCAGAGTTGGCAACACAGCTTAGAGCAGTTATTGACAAGCTGTAGCGAATTTTTTACCTATAGGACTTAGGCAAAAGACACTGGATTCCCACATTCGTGGGAATGACGATTGTTTTTTAAATTTCGTCACCCCTGCGAATGCAGGGGTCTAGCGTCTTTTTTTAAAGTAGAATCTTTAATTTTGCGTAAGTCCTAACCTATTTTGTAGGGGCGTATTGAATACGCCCAAACCCTCAAATTCTACCAGCGTTATCAATCGCATTGATGGGTAACGCCAATTATTTACAAGCAGGCATCAGCCTAGTATTATTACATAAAGGTAGGTATCCGCTACTGCTAAAAATCTGTTGGGCTTTTGGTGATTGTAAGTATTTGCTAAAGGCTTGACTGGCATCAGAATTTTTTAAAATAATCCCATCGTGTAAAATCTGCGGATAGCTATCTTTTGGCAAAATCATATAATTGGCTTGTGGATTAATCGAGCGAAGCGATTTATTATTGGGGCTTTCCATCACCTGTGCCAGCGACACAAAGCCAAAATCTACCACACCTTTATCCGTTAATTGGAAGGTTTCATTCAAATTATCACTATTAACCAGTTTATCCTTTGTTCCTTCATACAGATTTTGGTTGATTAGCCACGCTTGAGAAGCGTTGCCATAGCCAGTGGTTTCAGGGTCTGACGTGCCTATCTTAAAGTCTTTATTTTCTAATACCAAATCATTGAGCGTTGAAGTCGGCGTATTCACAATGGGATGTTTGGTGCTGTACAACACCAACTGCCCACGAGCATAAGTAAAAGGCTGAGAATACCCCAAACTGGGGGTGGTTTTTGACTTATCTGCCAATTGTTGCGGATATAGCTGATTGGCAGATAAAAAAACATCATAGCCATTGTCAGCTTGCTCCATTTGCTGATACAACACTCTTGATAAACCAAACTTAACCTTGATACGGATGTTGGGATAATGTTGCTCAAACTCAGATACCAACATTGGCATCACGATTTCCAAATTTTGGGTAGAACCTACCACCAACTCAACTGGCGGTGTGGTAGCGGTCGATGCTGGGGCAGGCGTGGTTTGTTTGGCGGTCGAAGCAGACGTAGCTACTTGGGAGGCAGGTTGTTCTGAACGTGACTCAGCATTAGGCACACTCGGTTGACAAGCCATCAACCCAAGCATTGGCATCCCCAAAAAACCAAGACGTAGCGTATCAAAAAACAATCCGTAGTACCTTATTGAAACTAAAAGCTTTAAAGTCAGCAAATGATACTCGATAGTCCAGTATCATATTGTATAAAATCGTATCAATTCATTTGCAAAATTCGCCCTAATGGGGCAATGAGGATAAATTTTGATAAAAAATGAGAAAATATAAAAAAGTGCTTGCATAAATATTTTTTTTTGCTAAAATAGCACCCCACATACAGAGCGATATGTAAAACATAAAAAGCTAGTATAACCACTTATGCCAGTGTGGTGAAATTGGTAGACACGTCGGATTCAAAATCCGATGCCTTTAAAAGCGTGTCGGTTCGAGTCCGACCACTGGTACCATTTATAGCAATTAACCCCTTGAGTTTCAAGGGGTTTTTTGTTTGTTTAATGAGTCAATATGTGTGGCTCAACATTGCCCAATAAAGGTAGTCATATGGCGGATTTATTTTCTAAAGAAATGCAAGACCAACTCAAACAGCTCAAAACCGAACTGGGCAAAGGACGCAGTCAAACCAAAGAAAGCGATGAAAATGGCAAACCGACAGGTAACGTCATGCTACCAAGCAAACAACAAGTTGCCAAACAAGTCAAGAAGTACGACAGTGAACACCTTAATGATGATAAATTGTTGTTTATGCAAGCCATGACAGGCGTACAGCCCATCAAAGATAAAAACTTAGCAGACAAATCCAAAACCATCGTCAAGCCCAATGCCAGCACCCTTGCCAAACGTGCGGCCGCCCAAGGCACAGATGATGAAGCCAATCACCAATTATCTGATATGCAAGCCTTGCTAAATCCTGTGGCAGGCGAGGCATATCTTAGCTATAAAGTGCCAACGCTACAAAACAAAGTATTTAACGAATTAAAACAAGGCAAACTGCGTTGGTATGATGCGGTAGATTTGCATGGTTCTACCATCGAAGAGGCAAGAGAAGCTGTAAGCCAGTTGATTCATCAAGCTCGCAAACAAAATGAAAGTGTGGTGAAAATTGTGCATGGTAAAGGTGTTGATAGCATCCTAAAAACTTGCGTGAATGGCTGGCTACGTCAATTACCAGAAGTTTTAGCATTTTGCTCCGCCCCTGTCGACCAAGGTGGCAATGGTGCGGTACTTGTATTGCTCAAGAAAAAAGAAAAAGTGGTGTAGCCAAACCTTTTTAAAATTAGGATAAATCATTTATCCCCATAAATTTATCGCACACATTTGACCTGTGCGATAAATTCTTCCGTGACTTGTTGCACATCAATGGCGGCAAAATCCGCCAATCGAAGCATTGTCATACCTGCATAACCGCAAGGGTTAATCATAGTAAACGGCGTTAAATCATTGACCAAATTCAGGGCAATACCGTGGTAGCTAAAACCATGCTTGATTTTAAAGCCCAATGAAGCAATTTTCCCCAGTTCTAGCCCATCCGTATTATACACATACACCCCCGGGGCATCTTTACGAGCCGAAGCCGTATAACCAGTCGGCAAATAGGGCATAATCGTGGCGATGATAATATTTTCAGCATGACTCACAAGGTCACGCACGCCCCAACCCAACGTATTCAAATCAAATAAAAAATACACCACAAGCTGTCCATGCCCGTGCCATGTCACCTGCCCACCTCGGTCGGTGTGAATAATTGGCGTATTATCACGTTGTAGGATATGCTCAGGCTTACCTGCTTGCCCAAGGGTATAAACATCATTATGGTCAACAATCCATAACTCATCGCTTGTGGTGGCTGGTTGTCCTGTGCTATCAGCGTGTTTTTTCTGTTCAATACGCTCAAGGGTGCGGTTGAGCATGGCTTGATGGGTCAGCTCATAATCGGCATCCGTAAGGTATTTGATTTGTAAAGATACAGCATCATTCATCGTCATAACCATACACATAACCCCAATGAATAGGGTAAAATTGATAACAAACTTAATCACAATAGGGATTGAATCACATGCCCCAACGTTCACCACTGAATTTTTCGCCATTTAACAATGGCAGCCAAAGTGTCGGCATCACCACCAATGCAGGCGAATTAACCCTTGAAAATCAAGGGCAACAAGTCAATTTATATGGCAATGCCACCTTTACACTCGACCAAGATAGCCTTGAATTGGCAAAACAACTCCAGCAAGTCATGGCAGATATTGTGGCTTATTTAGAACAGCATGGGGCAACGGAGCAATCTCACCAAACCATTGTCAATACCCAACAAAACAATGTCAGTGAAGTCGCAAATCCATTTGTGTAAGCGTTCAATATTAAAATTGGTAATTAAACCCAATTTTAGTTTTGCTATTGATATTATCTTCCACCAATGGGCTGTCTTTCTGCTCATCACTTAGCCATTCAACATTTTGGCTAATAAAGGCACTCCATTTTGGGGTGATGGCATAGCTAGCACTGACATTTAGATAAGGGCTGACACTACTGTCTGCTTGGTATTTTGCCACACCTGATTTGGTGGATTCTTGTTGACTTACACCAAAATAATAATTGTTGTATTTATCATCAAACCATTGCAAGCCAAGTTCTGGATACACGGTGACTTTGTCATCCAATAGTTTAAATTTGCTGAGGTGAGCAAGTTTGACCCCTGTGCCTTTATTACGCCCCAAAGCATCGGTTTCGGCTTGTACTTTAAAGCCACCATACGGCGTGATTCGCATATAGCTTGAGCCTGCCATCACTGACCATTCTCGCTCATCCAGCCCTTTAAGTGGGGCTTTGGTGGCATCCTCTGGGTTAAACTGACGGCTGTCATACCCTAAAGTCAGTCGCCATTCATTTTGAGCATCTTTATAGCCATACATGCCTGCTTCAGCCCCTTCGATATATACTCGATTATTGTCATAAAATGCTTGTGGCATAAAGGTGACATCGTTATCTTGAGCGTAGGCGTATTGATTAAACGAGGCATTTGCCCCCATTTTTAGGCGAGCATTTTTGTCAATGGGGCGTGATTCGGCATGTACATTTGACATACCTGCGAAGATAGGGAGGGCGAAAACCGCCAAGGTAAGTAGGGATTTTTTCATTAGCATAACCTATTATGAGTTTGATATGATTATTTGACCCCACCCCAGCCATCCCCTTAGCAGGGGATGGGGTATGGAAAGAAGTCTAATATTAAAAAACCAACGGTGAGATTATGGCATAAAATTCAGACGCTAAAAAGTAATATTCACGTTGTGAAGATTTATCTATGATAATGTTAATAAAAAGTCCATAAAAACAGGTGCAATTCGGCAAAAATACGGTATGATAGTAGCCATTTTTTCGTTTACTGATTAATTTGCAACACCGCTTTGGAGAAAATTATGTCGATATCAACTATGCCAAAAACCAATACCAAAAAATTATTAGTCGTAACGATGGGTGCGATATTGGGCTTAACCGCTTGTCAAAAACCCAGTGAAACCAATACACCAGCACCGACTGAAAAAACTGCCAGTACAACCACTGCGACTGCCTCAATGACTGCCACCTCTCCCATAGGCGAAAAAATCAGTGTATACACCTCCACCAATGTTTGGGGAGCGATTGCCAAAGCCGTGGGCGGTGACCATGTCGATGTCATCATCGCTGTGAATGACCCCACCCAAGATCCGCATGATTATCAAGCATCCGCCAATGACAAGTTAAATATCAGCAAAGCCAAAGTCATGTTGGTCAATGGCGGTGGTTATGATGAATGGACTACGGTGATAGCTAATTCATTGCCAACCAAACCGACCATCATTGATGCGGTAGCTGTGTCTGGACTACAGCCTGCTGAGGCTGACCATGCGGATGAGCATGACCACGAACATGAGCATGATAAGCACGAACAACAAGCCGAGCATGATAAAGACCATGCAAACGAAGCTGAACTTACAAAAGGAAATGTTGAACCTGCTAAAGAAACAGAAGCAGGGCATGACCATCACCATCATCATGGCGAGTTTAATGAACACGTCTTTTATTCGTTAGACACTGCCAAAAAAGTCGCCCAAGCGGTTGCCGAACAACTGAGCAAAGCCGATCCAACTCACCAAGCCGACTATGCCAATAATGCCAAAACCTTTAACCAAGAAATTGACCGCCTAAAAGCCAAAGCCCAAGCCATCGGAAAAGATAAAAACTTGACCGCATTTGCGACTGAGCCTGTGGTGGGCTACCTATTGGCAGATATGGGCATCAAGGATGTCACGCCAGAAAGCTATGTTGAACAATCCGAAACGGATGCAGGTGTGTCGGTCAAAACCTTGAGCGATAGCACCAACTTATTAAATAATGGACAGGTCAAGCTGTTATTGGTCAATGCCCAAACCGAAGATGCTACTTCCAAAAAATTGGTGGCGATTGCTCAGTCTAAGCAAATCCCAGTGGTACAAACTTACGAAACCTTCCCACAAGGCGTGGATAGCTATATTCAATTTATGGAAAAAACCATTGATGATATTGCCAAGGCTACTACAAAGCCCTAAAATAGCCAACTATGCTACCAACTGATTCTACCTCTTTATCCTCTCATTCAACTGCCCTTGCTCACCTTCGCTGTGAGCCTGTGGCAGTGCTACCCACTCGCCAAGCCTTGATTAATGTCGAGCAAGCCACCATGCAGTTTGGGCAACGGTTATTATGGCAAAATGTCAGTTTCGCCATTCATGCAGGTGAGTTTGTGGCGATATTGGGGGCAAATGGCACAGGTAAAACCACGCTATTTCAGACCCTTTTACAACGTTATCAACTCAGTGCAGGGCAGATTCAGTTATTGCCAAACTTACGTATCGGCTATGTACCACAGCTCAAAGACTTTGACCCCAAACTGCCGATTCGTGGACGAGATTTGGTGGCGTTAGGGCTGGATGGACACACCTATTTGTTTGGTTTATTTGACCCCAAACGCACGTTGGGGCGGGCGTGGTTATCGACCAAACAAAAAAATTATCACATTGACAAAGCACTGGATGAGGTAGGGGGGAAAGCCTTTGCCAACACGCCACTGCATCTTTTGTCAGGCGGGGAGCAACAACGCATGCGAATCGCTCAAGCATTGGTCAGTGAGCCAGAGCTATTGCTGATGGACGAGCCACTGTTAAGCCTTGATATCGCCAGTCAACAAGTGGTAAGCGAGATTTTAGCCCACCGTAAGCAGACCCATCACACAGCGATTTTGATGATTAGCCATGAACTTGTGCCGATTTTACCCTTGATTGATAAGGTGGTGTACCTGCATCAGCAACAGGCTGAGGTGGGGGATGTGTCGTTGGTTCGGCGTTATCGAGAATTTAGCCTATAATAATTTGAGTCCGTTATGCTTCTTGCGTCTTTTTTTCATACCATTATCAATTTTGATAATTTTGCCCAGTTGTTGCCGTTGGTGTATTCATCACTAGTAGCGGCGATGATTTTGGGTGTGATGGCAGGGCTAATCGGTCCGATGATTCAAGCTCGTGATATGGCATTTGCGGTGCATGGCACAGCTGAACTGTCCTTTGCAGGGGCGGCGTGTGCCTTGTGGTTAGGCACTTCGGTGACGTTGGGGGCGGTGATTGGTTCGGTGGTTGCAGGGATGATTTTGGCGGTGATGGGGTTGGATGGTAAAAATCGCAATTCACTCATCGGCATTATGCTACCGTTTGGCTTAGGGTTGGGGGTGCTATTTTTATCGCTGTACCAAGGGCGTTCTTCCAATAAATTTGGCTTGCTTACAGGGCAAATCGTGGCAGTGTCACCCACCGAATTACAAGGCATGATGGTGGTGGCAGTCATCGTATTGGCAGTGATGGCGGTATTTGGTAGGCGAATGTTATTTTCTGCCATTGACCCACAAATTGCCGAAGCCCAACACCTTAATCTCAAATGGCTATCGCTACTATTTATGCTGATGTTAAGCCTTGTGGTGGCGGTGAGTGTGCAGTTTGTGGGGGCATTGCTGATATTGTCATTATTGATTACCCCCACCGCTTCTGCTACCCAAATCACCGCTCGTCCACTGTTTGTGTCACTGTTGTCGATGGGGTTTGCGATGACCGCAGGGGTAGGGGGGATTTTATTGTCATTGGGGGCAGGCTTGCCGATTTCGCCTTACATTACCACCATTTCGTTTTTGATTTATTTGCTGTGTTGGGGCGTGGGAACGTGGCGGAAAAAAATGGGTTGGAATCAACGTAAAATTTGATATGAATACACAAACAAAAGGGGCGTAATCTTACGCCCTTTTTAGATTTTGTCAGTTTGTTGAGATGCTAAAATTAAGGATTGGCAGGTGCAGATGCTGTACCGTTATTGACGGTGATGTTTTTAAAGGCATATTTTGATGATGGTCCAAACCATTTATCAAAAATTTTGTCATACGTACCATCCGCTTTCACGGCTTGGATACCCGCATTGAGTTTGTTTAATAATTCAGTATTGCCTTTTTTGACCACATAACCCAACTGTAATGACTTTGATTCATCGAGTGGTAAATAATATAAATTATTGATTTTATGTTCGTTTTGTAAGCCTTTTAGCGTGATAACGTTATCCAAAACCACATCAGATTTGCCATTTAACACGGATTTGAGAGCCAAAAAGTTGGATTTTTCTGCCACTTTGGTATTGCCTTTGGGAACAAAATCTTGGTCAACAATGGTTTCCATGATGATGTCTTTTTGTACCGCAATGGTTTTATCTTTAATATCTGCAACGGACGTGGGGTGTCCTTCTTTTTGGATGCCAACGAAGGCAAGGGGTAAGCTAAAGTAAGAATTTGAGTAATCAATCACTTCGGCACGTTCTGGCAAAATAAAGATGGAGGATGCACCCATATCTTCTTTACCATCTTTGATAGTATCAACGATATTTAAAATTTTATGTTGTTGGTAATTGACGCTAAAGCCTTGTTTTTGAGCGATGGCATTCAATAAATCGACATCAAAACCTGATAATGAACCATCCGCTTCACGGTATTCAAAAGGTGGATAGTAAGGGTTAATAGCGACAGTATACGCTTCAACGTTGGTTATTGCTGAAGCAGTAGCTTGAGCCATGCTAGAAGCTGGGGTAGTAGAAGTGCTATTTTGAGGCGGGGTAGCGGAGCTAGCGATGGATTGGGTGTTTGTTTGCGAGGGTTGGTTGCAACCAACCAATATCATACTAACAATGAGTAATGCCCCATAACGTAGATTAGAAGAAAAATCAAACATATAAGTACCTTAATTTAAAACAATTGTAAAATATTATAATGCTAAAGGGTTATTTAGTAAATGCTTAACTAAACAAATTTTTATATAATATTCTACCCAACCTATGATTTGGTTAAATGTGTAAGTCTTAATATTATTATTTACAATGATTTAGCTAGAAGATGTGGGTAATTGTATGGTTAATATTACCAAGTTTCCATCAAATTTATTATTGACTTTTTCTAAACTAAATGGTGTTTTTTTATCAAAAATTAAATGGTCTAATTTTTTATTATTTTGCGGTTGTTTATCCCAATTTTGGTTGTTTTTATCAACATCATTCTCCAATTGCTGTAAGCCAATCGACCCTATCGCATTGCCCTGATGGCGTTCAACCACCTGTTTGGCAAGGGTTAAGCCCAATCCTGTGCCTTTGTTATGTTGCTCGGCAAGATTGACACTAAAATACCGCTCAAAGGCTTTTTGTAAAATATAATCTGGCAAAGTAGGGCTGTCATTGATGATATGAATACGCAAAGCTTGAGGCGTGCGTTCGGTGATAATCATAACATGGTGTTTGGCAAATTTGATGGCATTGTCAATGCCGTTTTGTAAGGCTTGGGATAGCCAAAAACTATCAATATAAGCCTGATTCTGCGTGTCAAATTGTAAGTTTAGCTGTAAGTTTTTTTGTTGAATTTTGGCTTGTTGAGCCGTGATAAGGGTTTGGATTAACGGCTTAACATCGCTTAGTTGTTGGCTAAGTTTAAAACTGGGCTGTTCAAGTTTGGCAATCACCAGTAATTTTTCTACCAATGTTTGTAATTTATCTGACTGTTCGATGATGGTTTGGCTAAATTGTTCTCGATTGGCAGGGGGTAATTCGTCACCCAATAGCTCGCCACTGGCTCGAATGGCGGTGAGTGGGCTTTTGAGCTCATGTGTCAAGGTATGCACATATTCTGTGACATAGGCTTTGTTTTCAATGGTATTTTTCATCTCATCAATGGTGGTTACCAGTTGATTTAGCTCTTTTCCCAAATAAAAATGTGGCGGTGGGTCATTGGCAAGGTTTTGGGTATAGCGGTTGACCGTTTGAATGCTATGGCGTAACCACCATGCCATCAGCCCAGATAAAACCAAACAAATAACTGTGATATACAGCATAGTTTTAAACATTTCTTCACGACTTTTGTCAATATAAGGCAGTAGGGTCAAAATTGGCTTGCCCACACTCACCACACCGATAAGCTGATGGGTGTTATCGACAATCGGCGAAGCCACATACATGACAGAACTGGCTTCATCCCTTGGGTTGACACGGGTTGACCTTGCTCCATATTTGCCATGTAAGGTCAGATACACATCATTCCAACGGCTAAAATCCTTGCCTACGCTCACGCCTTGGCTGTCATACAGCACCACGCCTCGGCTATCAGTGACATACACATGAAGCTGGCTGTGGGTTTTTTGGTCAAACCAAGTCGGAATGGCGGTTTGCCCATTGGGTGAAAATGCTTGATTAAGCTGTTGTTGAAATGCCAAATCACGGATATCGCCAGAGGCTACGGCAGGGCTTAATGTGGTCGCAAGCGTGCGAGAAATATCCACCAAGGTATCTTCCACCACCTTTTGGGCGGAGGGCTTGATACTTTTTTGTAATTGATAAATGGCAAGCCCACTGGCAAACATCACAATCACAGCAAATGCTAACCAAATGCGAAAAAACACGCTAAAGGTCAAGCGTTTAGCAAAGATTTTATCCAAAAAATGATGAAACGCAGGCATGGTCATTATTGCTTTAATCCATAGCCTAACCCACGGTGGGTAATGATGACTTCACACGTAGGGTCAATTTCTGCCAATTTTTGGCGTAAGGTCTTGATATGACTGTCAATGGTGCGAGCCAAACGGTGTTCTGGGTAATCACTGACTTGGTGTAAAATTTGCTCACGGCTTAAAATACGATTCGG
Source organism: Moraxella sp. TY6 (assembly GCF_048551375.1). Taxonomy (NCBI): domain Bacteria; kingdom Pseudomonadati; phylum Pseudomonadota; class Gammaproteobacteria; order Moraxellales; family Moraxellaceae; genus Moraxella; species Moraxella sp. TY6. The sequence goes on from NZ_JBLYZJ010000002.1 coordinate 181,546, forward strand.
CTGATGGAGCAACGTCAGCATGATGGTCAGCTCCATTTTGCTCAATACTAACGGCGTATTTTGCCAACTTAATTGGCAGTTATGGTCGGTATATTGCCAGCTTCCTGTGGGTAATTGTTTGCTAAAATCTTGGGCAAAGTTTTGGGTGCTAGGTTTAGGATGAGGTTCAGTGTGATGAGCTTCATAGGTCGGTGGATTGGGTGTGGGGTGGGTTTGGGTAAGGTGCATTTCCTCACGCCGCCAAATCGCCTTGAGCCTTGCGATGACCTCACGAGGGCTAAATGGTTTGGTAATATAGTCGTCTGCACCCATTTCAAGACCGATGATTTTGTCAATTTCATCATTGCGAGCGGTGAGAAATAAAATCGGCACGTGACTATGATGTTCACCAAAGCGGACTTGCTGACACAGGCTAAAGCCATCGCCGTCTGGCAGACCGACATCCATGACGATGGCGGACAGGGTGGGCAGTTGGGCGAGCGTGGGTAGCACTGCCGAAGCGGTGTCAAGCCATGTGACTTGCCAACCCTCACGCTCAAGGGTGAATTTGAGGGTGCTGGCGATGGCTGGGTCGTCTTCGATGATGAGAATTTGATGGGTCATTATGGGTGGTTATTTTTTTAGAGATTAGGGGGTATCATAACCAATCTAGGTTGAATAATAAAGTGTGGGTAAAATGTCATAAAAATTTGTGAGTAATTTCCGATAAACGGTGAGAGGTTTATGTCCATTATGTGAAGATTTTGTTATAATCAAGTTTATAGAAAATAACCAAAAACAATTCTAGGTATTATTCATATTAGATTTGTCACTTTAAGCGTGATGTTCATTGATTAAACGTTGATTTCAACACAACAAAAAAGGTGTTATTATGAAAAAATTATCAGCATTAGTTGTATTGTTTGCTAGCTCAATGGCATTGACAGCTTGTGGTGGCGGTAGCTCAGATAGCTCGGGTTCAGTAAATTCCACCTTTAGCTCAACATTAGCTAATGGGAATGTTTATAGTTGTCCAACTAAGGTGGCTTTGGATAGTTGTAAAGGTGATTCTAGTTGTCAAGTAGCTAAATGTACCATAACCAAACAAGTTGTAAAGCCTATTGATCCGACGTCTACGACTGTTTGTGAAGTGTCTAATAATGTAGTATATGCTAGAAATGGTGCAACCTGTAAGTATATAGATACTACTAAAGATGCAAATGTAACTGTTGCTTGTGATTCGAATAAATTATATATAGATGGTAATATTGGTCGATTTTTCTCAACAGCTAGCACTTATTCTTCACCATATAATATAAATGGTGTCAATTTCGTATGTAAATAAATTCTTCGGGTGATATATCAAGACGGCTAATATTGATTAGCCGTTTCCATTGGTGAAAAATGAAGAACAAACTATTTTTTGCAGTTTATACCTTGGCTGTTTTTTTCTTAGGGGTATTTACCACATTTGCTATTACTTACCAATCTAATCATACAGATAGCCAAAATAGTTTGAGTAAAGAAAACCAACACCCCATTTCTGCCAATGCCTTAGCTCAACCCAATTTCCCCCAAATCATTGCATCTACGATAGCCAGTAGTCCAATGGCGACACTGACTAATAATGCCAAACAAGCCAATCAAAACACCTTTAACACCCAACAATTTAATGAGCAACAAGCCAAACAACTGGTCAATGCTCTGCCAAATGCCCAACTTAATCAATATGTTGAGCGATTTATGACGACCAAAGATGCTGAACTGATTAATGATAAGCGTCAATTTGCCAATCGAGCCATTGAAGAGCTGTATAAAGCCAATGATAATCAGCCATTAATAGGGCAAGTGTTGATAGGTGATTCTACTAATTTGCCAAGTCAATCATTGAACACAGCGGTTTTGCAAAAGAAGCAAAAATTATTTGCTCATCTCAATACATTTGGCAAAGTGAAATTGGGTGCAAATGTGTTTGTCAAATGGACGAATCGCACGACAGGTGAGGTTTTATTGTTTGAGAAAAAGCTGATTGTGCCAAATTCTAACGAAAATTGGGTTAGTTATCAGCCGTATGAGGGCTGGCAAGTGGGGAGCTATGATGTGAAGTTTTATCAATTCACGTCACAGCTTGAGCCAGTCGCCCAACTTAGCTATGATGTAAACCAAGTAGTAGATTAAGTCTAAATTAATACGATATCGTTGTAGGGGCGTATTGCATACGCCCAAATTTAACCTCAGTTCGGTGTAAGATTTTACGCAATCATATGATTTTAAAATAAAATATTCTAAAGGTAAGGTGCGTCATACGCACCTATTGAAGATATTGGTTTTGAATGGTGCGTAAAACGCACCTTACGAATTTAAATTATTTTAAAAATCATAGATTTATCAATAATAATGGCGTTTGTTATATCGAACTCAGGTAAATTTAAGTTATTCGTCACCCCTGCGTAGGCAGGGGTCTAGTGTCTTTGATTCAGCAAGATAAATTCAAAATTTGCGTAAGTCCTATATTAGTTATAAAGCAGTCGGAGCATTAATACTGTTAATCACCCCACCGCCCAAACACACTTCATCGACATAAAACACACACGATTGCCCTTCGGTCACGGCTCGTTGTGGTTCATCAAATACCACTTTTACCTCATCATTATCCAACGCAAACACCGTACAGGCTTGGTCGGGCTGGCGGTAGCGAGTTTTGGCAGTACAGCGAAAGCCTTGCGGTGTAAAAATCTCGCTTGGTGCAGATACCACCCAATCAAGTTTATAGGCGGTGAGTTCAGTGGATTGAAGCATTGGATGCTCATGCCCTTGCCCCACGACAAGGCGATTATTTGCCAAATCTTTGTGTAGCACAAACCACGGTTCTTCTGGGCGGTCTTTCACCCCACCAATGCCAATCCCACCACGCTGACCCAGTGTGTAATACATTAAGCCGTCATGCGTACCGATTTTTTTGCCGTCATCGGTATAGATATCGCCTTTTTTGGCAGGTAGGTATTGTTGTAAAAAGTCTTTAAACCGCCGTTCACCGATAAAGCAAATCCCTGTCGAATCTTTTTTCTTAGCCGTAGCAAGGTCATATTCTTCGGCAATTGCTCGCACTTGTGGTTTTTCTAGTTCGCCCACAGGAAATAAAGTTTTGGCAATTTTATCGCCACTGACAGCATGTAAAAAATAACTTTGGTCTTTGTTATTGTCCAAGCCACGCAATAAGGGGGCTTTGCCGTTGTCATCGGTCATGCCACGCCGTGTATAATGCCCTGTGGCGATATAATCCGCTCCGAGCGTCAACGCATAATCGAGAAAGGCTTTAAACTTGACTTCTTTATTACACAAAATATCAGGGTTGGGCGTGCGACCTGCCCCATATTCTGCCAAAAAATGCTCAAATACCCTGTCCCAGTATTCCATCGCAAAGTTAGCTGTATGCAGTTTGATGCCGATTTTGTCGGCAACGGCTTGGGCATCGGCAAGGTCAGTCATGGCGGTGCAATATTCTGTGCCGTCATCTTCTTCCCAGTTTTTCATAAACAAGCCTTCGACAACAAAGCCTGCTTGCTTGAGTAGCACAGCGGTGACGGAAGAGTCCACACCGCCAGACATACCCACGATGACACGAGTTTGGGAAGGATTTGGGATATCGGATAAATTAAATGCGTTCATAAGCGAATTTGGTAAAAATAGTAGGATAGAGGGTTTGCTATTATAGCAGAGTTTGGGGGTTACTGCTTCATCAGCATAGCCTCCTGTTTCGTACTGTTTCGTAAAAAGTGGGTTAGCATAAAAATAATTAAAAGCCATTTCTTGCTTAAAATAACCATGTTACAATTTGTGACAATAATAAGAAACTGAAACCGCCTCCCATGATTCCCCAAGCCCCTATACCACCCTTGCCACCACACCCCAAAAAAATCTTTCGCCGTTATGTGTATGATTTATTGCATAACGAAAATTACGAAAGCCGTATCAATCGCTTGGTGGATCGTTTTTTGATTGCCTTGATTATGGCAAATGTGGCTTCGGTCGTGTTAAGCTCCATGCACGATTGGTATCATGCCCATCGCCCATTTTTTGATGGGTTTGAGCATTTTTCAATCGCCGTGTTTACCATTGAATATTTTTTGCGGTTGTGGTCGTCTGCCGAGCATAAACCGCAATATTCTGCCACCCATAACCGCCTTACATGGATTCGTCACCCACATGGGATTATTGATTTTATCGCCATCGCCCCTGCATATGTTAATTTCTTTGTGCCGATTGATTTACGCTATTTGATTGTCTTACGTTTGCTTCGCTTGTTTAAACTCACTCGTTATTTTGTCGCTCTCAGATTATTGTTAAAAGTCGTTGCCAAACAAAAAGAATCGTTTAAAGCGGTGTTATTGATTTTGATGATTTTAGTAGTATTGGCTGCTAGTGGCATTCATTTGGTCGAACATCAAGCCCAACCCGATAAGTTTGACTCAATTCCCAAAGCCATGTGGTGGGCGGTCGTCACCTTGACCACGGTGGGATATGGCGATGTCGTGCCGATTACACCATTGGGCAAGACACTGGGGGCGATGATGACGATTTTGGGTGTCGGCTTGGCGGCATTGCCTGCAGGTATCTTGGCATCTGGGCTTGCCAATGAATTGGCGTTACGGCGAGAACGGCTTGAAATGGAATTTCGAGAGCAATTACTTGAAAATGAAATTGATGTGCTACACGAAAATATTACCATCGAAAATCTGCGAAAAGAGATTGGTTTGTCGCAAGAGCAGGCTCGCATGGTGATTGACCAATTGTTAAAAGAACAACAACTGCAACAAAAACGTATTCAATCATTACATTTTTGTCCGCATTGTGGGCATTCATTGCATCATATTGATGAGTAATGATGGATTAAAAGGACGATTACTAAGAATTTTTGTAAAGACTGTAATGATTTTATAATTAATTCCCAGTATAATACTCGGATATATCTTATGTATTAGCGTAGGGTAACATTCAATACGCTGAATGGGGAGATGAAAAATGGAAGTTTTTATCAATAATGATGTGATGACAACAGTGTTATCAATTACCTTAATTGGTAATCAACATCACATAATGCAAGCGACTGCTTTATCGGCAAGAGAACGCCAACTTTTATTATTACTGGGTAAGGATGATAAATTAAGCATACAAGGTGTGGCGAAGATTGTCAGTAAAATAGACCTTGCACGCCTTGCGAGTTTTGGCTTTATTCGCTATCAGTATCAACATTCAGATAGTTTAGCGACTGCCAGTGTGGCTGATACTGCAAATTCTACCATATTAGCGTCAAGTAAAATTATCAGTAGAGGGCGATTAACCTCATTTTTGCAAACTTATACCCAATCCACAACGGTGATTGATGATAGTGCTGTTCCGTCATATACTCGCCCTGCATTACCAGAGGCGGTCAATGTGGATTTTGAGGATATTAGGATTGCTCAAGCTTTATTGGCATAGTTGGGATAATGTTGAGCTAAAAGAGATAGGACTTACGCAAAAGACACTAGATTCCCACATTCGTGGGAATGACGGCTCTTTTTATATTTCGTCACCCCTGCGAATGCAGGGGTCTAGTGTCTTTATTTAGCAAGATACATTCAAAATTTGCGTAAGTCCTAAGAGATAAAAAATACGCATTTTTGTAGGGGCGTAATGCTTACGCCCTGTGTGATAGGTTAGATTTTGGGTTTATTCAATAGCCCTATAGTTTTACATTGTGGGTCGGGTGTTATTTTGCCGTACGAGTGAGTTCGGTCATTATTTGGGTTTCAATATCCGCTAACTTATATTGGGTTAGCGGTTTTTTTTCGTCAATGTATCGCCAACTTTCTCTTGCCCGTGTCAAGGTGGCAACCCATACCGCCTTGCAGTCACTCGGTAACTGGGCTAAGTGAAGGTCGCTGATGACGTTACCCTCATCATCGCTCATTTTACAATGCCCTGCTTGAGCCATATTCAGCGGATGACCATCATAGCTTGAGAGTACCCAAACAAGGTGATAAATTTCATTGCTAATCTTGGGAAGATAAATCGCAATACTTTCTTGGTTCATTTCGCTGTCACTGGATTCGGCATACATTGCCATATCGCTAGGAATGGTAGGGTCAACATTATTGGGCGTGGGTGGTTTTGAGCCAAGCAACTCATCACCATGATGGCGGATGGCTTCGCTACGGTCACGCACATTTTTGAACCACACACGCTCGATGACTTCGCCATAACGGTTGCACAATAAACATGCCAATTCTAAGTCAAGCAGTTGGGTTTTGCCTTTAAATTTATTGAGCAAACCTGCTTTTGGTACATCAGTACGTTGCCAATTGACGCTAAATAGCCATTGCTTTAAGGCAACGTCCATTTGTTCAATCATCTTGCCTGCCTCGGCTTTATCATCGACCAGTTGGTCATCAGTGGGAATCACTTGATGACTTTGGCTTAAAATATGCTGGTCAGTAAGTTGCTCACCTTTATGTATACGGTGCAAAGTAGGAATAGTAGGGGATTTAACATCAGCATTAATGGCAGTATCCATCATGCTATTAGCATTGGTTTTATTTGTGTTAGCACTATTTGTATTATTTACATTACCAATTTCATTGTTAGCTGGTTTTTTGGCAACAATCGGTGAATCGTCTAACAACGTGCTATACACGATTTGGTTATTTGTTGTTTTGTCTAAGTTTGGGTTGTCGTTAGTTTTTGTCATTTGCTTGCTCAAAATTGGGTGTTAATCATTATGCTCATACACTGCCAACGCCAAAATATCAGGCTTAACTTGGTACAAACCTTTACCAAACCCTCTGAGCCACCAAACCAGTTGTGAGGTCAAATTCACTGTGGCAGTGACGTGCAGTCCTTGTTCATCTTCCCATGTTTGTTGGTCGTCACTGAGTTGACTTTCAAGCAGACTTGTACCTGCTTTTGGGTCAAAGACCAAATGAATGGCTTGGCTGGGCGGGCTGGTAGGTTCGGTTTTGAGAGATTCAAACAATGGAAAATTAAAGCCCATCGCCCCTGTGTTGATATAGGCATCAAGGTCAAAATCATCGGGCAAATTGGCAGGATTTTCTGATACTTCTGCGGATTCAAAACGGTGTAATGCAAACTGGCGAATGTCGTCAATTGGCTTATCATCACGGCTTGCAATCACATAAATAATCACCCCACGTTGGATAATTGCCAATGGATTGAGGGTATAAGCTTGGGCTTCCTCTCGTCCTCGAGCCTTGTAATTGGCAATGAGTTGTTTATTTTGAAACAGAGCCTCATATACGGCTTCTTGAGCATCGGCATTGACGCTAGGGGCGATAAGCGGTTGATTGGCGGATAAAATACGTACACGATGAAGCCATGTATTGGCGACTTTGCTTTCTTTGAGCTGGCGATTGGCAAGGTCAAACCAAGGTACGAGTTCATCAAGCACTGCAGGCGGAAGCAGTTGGGTTAAATTATCTTTAACCATGCTAAACGCCACGGCTTGCGACAGATTCATGTGAGGTAAGCTTTGCATAGGGGCATCTTCACGCCAACGCCAGCCTTGCGGATTGGCATTGTTTTTTTCGATGGGGAAGCGTTCGGCAAGGGCATTGAGGTCACGCTGAATGGTACGTAAGCTAATATCAAATCCCATCAAATCCAACTGCTCTTTGATATACGTTGTCCCTAACCAACGTTTGCGGTCAAGTTGTGAAAGGATTTGCCATTGGCGAGCGGTGGTGGCAGTGGCATTGTGTGAGGCATTTTCGGCATTGGTAGCTGATTTCATGGTAAATCCACTTCTAAAAAATGATGCTCTATATTAACATGATATAAAAAGTTGTTTTGTACAAAAAATGCTCTAGTGTGTTTATTTAAAGGGGTTGCCAATGGTTAGCAAAAACTAGGCGTGAGCAGTATTACTATCAATAAAAAATATCAACAGCTATATGGTGTCATAGAAAGCTACCTTGTATCACCTAACCGTTAGTTTTCCAATTACTTACCCCATAAAACACCACTTGGGCTTGTTTGGTGCAACGTTGTAAATACGCTTGTTGGGTGGCATTATCGGCATCTGCTAATTTTAACCAATGATACACCCATGAAAAATACATATTGACCCCCATGTCCGCAATCAGCGCTAATACATGGGGAGCTAAATGTCCAAACGCAGGCTGTAACCGCAAATCAGCGGATAAAATTTTGACAAATAATCGAATTTGAGCATCCAATGCCTCATATACCGCTCGATTACCGCCAAAACGCTCAGATACAATAAAATGCCAATATAAAGGCGATGTATCAATGCTCTCGAAAAATAATGCCACACTACTGGCAATCTGCTGTTCATGCGTGCGTAAGCGTCCCATTTGCAAATGTTCTCGCAATTGGTGCAACGCATTGCCCAACTCCTCGTTTACCAACGCTTCGCCCAACTCATCCATATCCTTAAAATGTCGATAAAATGCGGTCGGTACGACCCCCACCTCACGGCTAATTTGACGCAACGAAATTGATGAAAACGCATGACCTTGCATGGTTAAATCCAATACTGCCTGAAAAAAAGCATGGCGAGTTTGGCGTTTTTGTAGCTCACGATGACTTAACATGAAACAATGATATCCTAGGGTAATGACATTGGCAAAATGGCGATTAGACTTGTTTCCAAACCACCGATTAGCGTGAGTTAGCAAAGCGTTACCCACGATATATTATGGCAAAACTTGGGTATGGAAAGAGGTCTATTGTAAGAGGATTATTGCCCAAATACAATCAGCCATGCTATACCGCTTATCCTGTTTATCGGTGGTTTTTACTTAATTAGCCCTAAAAATTAATAAAATAATAACCGCTTTTTTGATAAAGCCAATGGTTTATCGGTCAAATGGACTGGTGATTTTTTGATACATTGTTATAATTAAGTAACATTCATGCGTTATAATGTAATTAACAATAACAAACTACCCAAAAATAATGCGGTATAAATTGTTGACCTTGCCTAGGTAATGCACGGTTATGACATAGAGGACAGCCATGCAACAACCATTGGATGATAAAAAAACACCGTTAATGGAATCAAAGGACATGCCAACCTATCTTGATAACACTGATACACTTGCCCCAACGACAAGTGCTGAGTCGGTTTTTCCAAAACCCAAGCTGACCGTTCATCGTTTGGTGGTGATTTTATTGGTTAGTTTAGCGATTGCTCTCATGCTTGTGTGGAGTTTAGATGCGATGTTTAGTAACAATGAACTACATGGGCGTAGCAACCATTATTACTGCCCCAATACCAATGGCGAGCAGGTAACGATTTGTTTTAAAACTTAAATAGTAAGTAATAAAAAAGGCGATAAATTTATCGCCTTTTTTATTTTATATACGATGCTTTACTGCATATATTGTCCGCCATTGACGTTAATGGTCGCCCCAGTGATAAAACTCGCCCCATCACTGACAAGGTACATGACGGCAGCGGCGATTTCTTTAGGTTCGGCTAGGCGACCCATTGGAATGCCAGCTTTGATGCCTTCTAGGACTTGTTCTGGCACAGCCATCACCATTTTTGTGCCTGTATAACCGGGTGCGATGACATTCACTGTGATGCCAGATTTGGCAGCTTCTTGGGCAAGGGCTTTGCTAAAACCGATGATACCTGCTTTGGCGGCAGAGTAGTTGGCTTGACCAAATTGACCTTTTACCCCATTGATTGAGCTAATGCTAATAATACGCCCTGATTTTTGTTCTAGCATTTTTAGATACACAGGTTGGGTCACGGTGAATAAGGTTTTGAGATTGGTGTCTAGCACGGCTGACCATTGGTCAAAGCTCATTTTCTTAAAGGTGCTGTCACGAGTAATCCCTGCGTTATTGACTAATACGTCAATACGACCCAATTTTTCAATGGCTTCATTAATGTGTTGGGTGGTCGCTTCGTGGTCGGTTAAATCCGCTTCGATAAAGGTGAAATCTTCTTCTTTTAGACCTTCTTGAGCAACCCAATCATGCCCACGGTGGGTTTCTTGACCCTCACGAGGGGTGTAAGTGGCGATGATGTGATAGCCGTCATTGACAAGGGCGTGACAAATATCCGTACCGATACCGCCCAAGGCCCCTGTGACCAAGGCAACTTTTTTTGTGGTGGCTGATGTTGACATATAATACTCCTTTAAAGTGTTGTGGTTAGAATTGTTTGTTGAAATCATTCAGATGAAAGTAGCGCATAAAGCTTTGGCTATCGAATATACCAAAACTAAAGTAGGTTCTTATTATGAACCACTATTATGACCACTTGGTTACAATATAGTGACTTTGTAATTAAAACCGCTGGGGTTGATTCCTTTCATCCAAATAAAATCGTACCTAAGCCATTGGTTAATGCCTCGCTAGCATCCATGACTAGCTCGGATATCGGCTTAAATACTGGGCTTTCCATGCTTGCTTTTATCATAGAGCAAATTTAAGATTTGACAAGTGTTAGTTACCAATTGTTACCAAATGTTTCTTTTTTTGATGGGTTAACTTTTTTAACAAACTATTGTTTCGTCAAATAAATAAACGCTAAACAATGGCTAATAAAATCGCTAAAAGGCTTTTGACAACGGCGTGAATGTGCTAGGCTATCAATGTATAGTGAATTAAATCAGCAATGAAACTTGAAGATTTTGGGCGTATGCAATACGCCCCTACCAAACTGTCTTATTTCTATTTAAACGACTATCAATAGATTGTTGCCACGATATGGAAGACCATCATGCCTATGTTAATCCCAACGCCTGAGCAAGTTGAAACCCTACGATTAGCCAGTCAATTTGGCTATCGAATTTGGCAAGAAAAACCCACGATTGCTCAGTCCTTTATCAAAAGCTATCCGCTCACCATGACGCTTAATGACCAACAAATCAAGGATTTAATCCGTGATTATACGTTGGACGATGAGTGCCAAGTGGCGGATGAAGCCTGTGTGATGCGTGGTTTGCGTCATCTGCGAAATTTGCTGATGCTACGTTGGATTTGGCAAGATGCGTTGGGGCTGATTTCGCTTGAGCAATTGACATGGGAATTAAGCAAGTTTGCTGATTTTTGTCTGATTTTTGCCAAAGATTATGTGTATCAAGATTTGATTAAACGTTATGGCGAGCCGATTTTTACCATCAAAAATAAAGCCAAAGTTGATGATTTGGCGATTATTGCGATGGGTAAAATGGGGGCGGAAGAACTCAATTTATCCAGTGATATTGATTTGATTTTTGTGCATCAAGGGCAGGGCGAAACCAATGGTAGCCGTGAAAATGGCACAAAGTCGATTGATAATAAAAAGTTTTTTACCAAATGGGGTCAAGGCATTATCAATTTGCTTGATAAGCAAACCCAAGATGGTTTTGTGTTTCGTATTGATATGCGTCTGCGTCCGTGGGGCGATGGCAGTGATTTGGCGATTCATTTATCCGCCCTCGAAAAATACTTTGCCCAACATGGGCGAGCGTGGGAGCGTTTTGCGTGGCTCAAAGCCCGTGTGGTCAATCCGACTGCCTTTGATGACGATTTGCAAGCCTTGATTAAGCCGTTTGTGTTCCGTTATTATGTCGATTATAGTGCGTTTTCAGCACTTCGTGAGATGAAGTCGCTGATTCAAAACCAAGTCGAACAACGCCAAGATACCGATAATGTCAAATTGGGGGCAGGCGGTATTCGAGATATTGAGTTTATTGTGCAGTCATTTCAATTGATTTATGGCGGTCGAGTGGCGAATATTAGCGTGAAACATTGCTTGACGGCGATGCAACGTTTGCACGAAATGGGCTTTTTGGATAAACAGACCTATCAAGATTTGGATACCGCCTACCGTTTTTTACGCCGTCTTGAGCATGGTATTCAAGCCATTAATGACGAGCAAACCCAACGTTTGCCCAAAGACCCCACGCTTCAAGCCAATCTCGCCCAAGTGCTAGGATTTGCCGATTGGCAAGCGTTATTAACACAGCTCAACGCCTATCGTCAAACCGTCAAGCTACCGTTTGACAATATGGTCACTGAGCGTAAACAGCCCAGCGAGCAAGTCAGCATTAACCATGATGCCAATATTGAGGCGTTGCAACAACGCTTGACTGCCGACAACCAGCAACGCCTTGAGCAATTTTGGCAAAGTAATTTGGTCAAAAAACTCAGCCAAGAAGCCAGAAGTCGATTGGATACCGCTTATCCGTTGTTGGTCAATGCCTTGCTACAGCCGACCCTTGAGGATGAGGCGGTCAATGTGGCGTTGCCTCGCTTGTTGAACTTGCTAGAGGCGGTGAGTGGACGTTCGATTTATTGGGTAATGTTTGCCGAAAACCCAGAAGCCACCACCAAGCTGATTCCCATGCTAGTCGCAAGCCCTTGGATTGCCGAAGAATTGGCAAGTTATCCTGTGTTATTGGATTCGTTTTTGCGTGAAAAATACCGCCATTTACCCGATAAAGCGGAACTTGATAGTATTTTACGCCAACAGTTGCTTCGCATTGAGCCAGATGACGAAGAGGGCATGATTAATAGCTTACGGTTTTTCAAAAAAACCCAAGTGCTAGCCGTGGCTGCCAGTGATGTATTGGCAGAACGTCCGATTATGAAGGTGTCTGATTCGTTGACTTTTATTGCCGAAGTGGTGCTTACCAAGACATTGGAGCGAGTGTTTAGCAGTTTGGTGCAAAAACATGGCTATCCGCTCAATGCCAAAGGCGAGCCTGTCAGCGAGGCACATAATGGCTTTGCGATTATCGGTTATGGCAAACTGGGCGGACTTGAGATGAGTTATAGCTCCGACCTTGATTTGGTGTTTATCCATGACATTGATGAAGAAGCGATGACGTTGGGGAATAAACCCATCAGTGGCATGAAATTCGCTGCTCGGCTTGCCCAAAAACTGATGAACTATCTGACGGTGCATACCCGTGATGGTCAAGCGTATGAGATTGATATGCGGTTGCGTCCGTCTGGGCAGGCAGGGATGATGGTGGTTTCGACCCATGCGTTTGAGCGGTATCAACTCGACAAAGCATGGTCATGGGAACATCAAGCCCTCGTGCGAGCCAGAGCCATCTGCGGTGATAGTGGTGTGATGGCACAATTTGACAAAATTCGCCAACAAGTGCTGACCATACCAAGGGATGAAAATGCGGTGCGTGTCGATGTTGCCGAAATGCGTCATAAAATGCAAGACCATCTTGGCAGTGATAAACACACCAAACAACAGGGTTTATTCCACCTCAAACAAGACGCAGGCGGATTGGTGGATATCGAATTTATCGCCCAGTTTGCGGTGTTGGCGTATGCCAATGCCCATCCAAGCCTTGCGGTGTGGAGTGATAATGTACGGATTTTTGAGGCATTGGGGCAGACAGGTATCATTGACCCTGTGGTGTGTGAACAATTGACCCAAGCTTACCTCAAGCTAAGAGCCATGACCCATACGCTGGCATTGGCAGGGCAGAAAATCGTGGTAGCAGAAGCCGATTGGCATGAATTGCGTAATTTTGTTGATGAACAATGGCAACGCTTGATTGGTCAACGTCCTCAATCGTTATAAATGGTATTAACCCAACCCATAAATATAACTTTTTTTTATATGAAACAAAAAATAATTAATCGTAATTAATGATTAATTATTGAAGTATTCAAGCAAAATTAGCCTATAATAGCTAATTCGATAGCGTGGATTGGCGATTGCTAATTCATATAAATGAAATTATAGTTGAATATTGTTCGTTTATTAATATACCATTAACGCAAGCATTTTCAACAAGGAGTGAAAAAATGACAAAAATTCCTAGCATGGCAGACAGAGATGGATTTATTTGGTTGGATGGACAAATGGTTGACTGGCGTGATGCCAAAATCCACGTCTTGACCCATACCTTGCATTATGGCATGGGCGTGTTTGAGGGTGTACGTGCCTACAAAACAGCAGATGGACGTACCGCTATTTTTCGTCTTGATGACCATACCAAACGCTTGCTTAATTCAGCAAAAATCTTTCAGCTAAAAGTCCCACACAGCTTCGATGAGCTAAACCAAGCCCAAAAACAAGTCGTGAGAGATAATAAGCTTGAATCAGCCTATCTACGCCCATTGATTTGGGTCGGTTCTGAAAAGCTCGGTATCGCTGCCAAAGACAACACCGTGCATAGCATGATTGCGACATGGACATGGGGTGCGTATCTCGGTGAAGAAGGCATGGCAAAAGGTATCCGTGTCAAAACCTCAAGCTACACCCACCATCACCCTAACATCACCATGTGTAAAGCCAAAGCGGTCAGTAACTACCCAGTATCAATTATGTCAAATCAAGAAGTCACCAAAAATGGCTATGACGAAGCTATCTTGATGGACCCTCAAGGCTATGTGTGCCAAGGCTCTGGTGAAAACCTATTCTTGGTCAAAGACGGTGAGCTACACACCCCAGACCTTGCTGGCGGTGCATTGGATGGTATCACACGCCGTACCATTATCCAGTTTGCTAATGATTTGGGTATCAAGGTGCATGAACGCCGTATCACTCGTGATGAGTTCTACCTTGCGGATGAAATCTTTATGACAGGTACAGCTGCCGAAGTCACGCCAATTCGTGAGTATGATGACCGTGAAATCGGTAATGGGGCAAGAGGCGAATTGACCGAAAAAATCCAAAGCTTATACTTTGATGTGGTGCAAGGTCGTAATGACAAATACGCTCACTGGTTAAGTTATGTCGATGAGTAATTGACTTGAGCTAAAAGGTTAAATACTAAGGATAGTTATGTTAAAATGACTATCCTTTATTTTTTAACATTAATAACTGGGTGAGCAAGCGGTTAATCATACGATGACAAATAAAATTAAAGTCATACACTTTGTGACAGGGGGCTTTTCTGGGGCGACCAATCTTGCAGTTGAATTGGTGCAAGCTCACAACAGCTTTTCAAATTTAAGCGAGCCAAATTTACAAAGTTTGCTTGTGTTACGCCAAAAGAAGACCACCACTGCCGATAAATTAGCAAGACTAGACAGTCTAGGTATTGATTACCAAGTTGTGACAGGTAGTAGTCATCTAGCCACTATCTTTGCTCTCAAAAAAATCTGCCAAGAATTTCAGCCCGATATTTTGGTTGCCCATGGTTTCCCAGAACATTTAATCGGACGTTGGGCGGGCAAGCAGGCAGGTGTACCGCATTTAATCCAAGTAGAACATGCTTCCAAAGAACGTTATACGCCATTTCGACTGTGGCAAACACGCCATTTGAGTAAATATACCGATTATGCGATTGGCGTGTCACAAGGCGTTGCCGATGTGCTTCGCTCTCAAAATTTATCATGTAAAATCATGGCGATTGCTAATGGTATTGATACGCAGAAGTTTTCTAGTGATAAGCCTTTAGTCGAAAGACAACATGATATTATCATGGTAGCAAGGTTTTCTAAGGGTAAAAATCATGCCGTGTTGCTTGATGCGTTGGCATTGTTAAAAAACCAAAATATCACACCAAAACTTAACTTTTTGGGTGCTGGTAACGGTCGTCACGAGCAAGCCGTGGTGGATAAAATCGCTAAACTCGGCTTACAAGACCAAGTGATGTTGCTCGGTCATTGCTCCGATATGGCAGAGCAACTGGCGAGTCATAAAGTCTTTGTGTTAGCGAGTTTCCATGAAGGATTAAGTTTATCCGTCATTGAGGCAATGGCTTCGGGCTGTGTGGTGGTTGGTAGTGATGTGGTGGGTATCAGCGAGTTGATTGAACATGAGCAAGATGGTTTTTTGTTTGATGTGAATAATGCGACACAACTGGCTGATATTTTGGCAACAACTTTGTCAAACATTGAAAGCTATCAAGCAATGGCAACGCTTTCCCAACAAAAAACCGTAAAATATTATGATAAATCCGTGATGGCTGAGAACTATTTAAAGTTATTTAGTCAATTGACCAATACCAACGATAAAAATTAACCTGTAAAACTTACCATGCTAAAAAAATATTTTTACCACGAAGAGTGGAATATTGGTATCGCTAAAAAATCGTCTGACTTGACACTTGATACCTTAACCAATATTTGCCAAGATGATAAAATAGTATGGCTTGCGGTGCGTTATCACTTTCAAGCCGACCCTTTCTTGTTTGAATATCAAGGCAAGTTATATGTTTTTTATGAAGCATTAAATCATAGCTGGGTCAAAGGGCATTTGCGGTGTCGAGTATTAGATAGTAATTTACACGAATTAGAAGATTTTGCCCTTGATGATATCAATGCGTTGGGCTCTCATTTGTCATTTCCACAAGTTTGGCAGACAAATGGCGAGATTTTTTTGATGCCAGAAAGCCATGAAAAAAACGCCATTTATATTTTTAAAGCCATTGATTTTCCAAAAAAATGGCAAGTGGTGCAAACCATTGACAATGGTAAATACATTGATAGCGTGGTATTTGAGAATAATAATCAAAAGTGGCTAGTCACCAGTTTGCACAAAACGGCTGAACGCAAAGTTTTTGGTTATCAAAATGAAGCATGGAAAGCCATTGAGATTGAGTATATTAGCGATGATAATCACAGTCGGCTAGGCGGTGGGGCATTTAGGCTAGTTCTTGATGAGCAGGTCTATTTACCAGTGCAAGAAAATCACCTTAAAGAGTATGGCAAATCACTGTTTATCAAAGCGTTACACATCAATAGCAACAGCCAACCTCTTACTTGGCAAGAGTTGACACAAACACAAATACAGTCACAATCCGTAATCTATCCAGACGGTTTGCATACCTTAAATATTAGTGAAAACTATATCATCATTGATGCGAAACGCTGGGTATTTCAGCCGTTTAATTTTTTTGTGCGTAAATACCGTCAAATCAAACAAGCAAAATACCATGCCAGTTTAAAATTGACCAATCAAGTATAATCTTTAATTGAACTCATTTGAGAAGATATGACTGCAAATAACCATCCTTTTATCAGTATCTTAATCCCTGTTTATAATGTTGCTGACTATGTCACCGAGTGTATGCAGTCCATTTTAGCTCAAATTGATGAGCGTGCTAATGTGATTTTAATGAATGATGGCTCAACGGATAATAGCCGTGAAGTTATTGAGGCATTTTCCAGTCATCCACAAGTCACCATCCATGATGCACCACATAACCGAGGTTTATCTGCCACTCGTAATGCCTTGTTGCCGTTTGCTACAGGGGAATATGTGTGGTTTATTGATTCGGATGATGTCATGCACGAGGGTGCTTATGCCAAAATTATAGAGCGATTGACAGATGAGCCTGTGGATGTATTGTTTGGTGACTATATCGCATGGCGAGGTAATTATCGGCGTACCAAACGGAGTTTTGAAGGTAGGGCGAATCACGTTTTCCACAATGATAATGAATCGTTTTTTAGAAACTTAGTGGCGACTAACAGTAACTTTGTATGGTGTAAAATTTATAAAAAATCAGTCATTGACAATATCAGCTACCAAGTTGGCAAAAAGTTTGAAGATATCTATTATATGGCGGATTTGGCGGAATTTTGCCAAACCTATAGTTATCTCAAATACCCACTGATTGACTATCGTGAGCGTGAAGGCTCGATTGTCAAGTCCATGGATAAACAATATGTCGATGACTTTTTGGGGGGATATCTATATGCGGTGTGTCAATGGCAATCACGCATCGATGAAAAAACACACCCCGACCAAGATTTTATTTTTTATAAAACCTATAGTCGGTTTGCCAGTATGGTGGCAGAGCTTGACGAGTTGGGACGGCAGGATTTGTTTGACCATGTTAAAAGTGAGTTTACCCCAAAATTTAATGTCTATCGTGACCAAGTCAGTAGTAAATTGGGTTGGCTGTCATATCGAAAGTTTAAAAGCAAAGTTAAATCAGTCGAGCAGATTTTTGCAAAAAACGACTAATTAGATGTCGGTTTGGAAAGGGGTTCAACATCTGTATGGCACAATTTAATCAGTTTATTTTTGATAATTTTAGTAAAAAGCCATTTAAGCCTTTTTACAATTTGCTAGTACCAAGGGCGACACGTAAACAATGGCAATTTCATTTTGATGAAATGCCAAGGCAAGAAGCCGTTGCTCAGTTTTGGCAACAGGCAATTATGGATTATGAACAAGGCAAAATCCCCAAGTATGAGATGATTGCCAAACAGCCTGAGTTGGTCGGGCAAAAAATCATTTGGCAGTATTGGGGGCAGGGGTTAGACGATTTACCAGAGGTAGCACGGTTGTGCTTTGCTTCGGTTGATAAGTTTAAAGGTGATTACCAAGTTATCAGATTGACTGACAATACGTTCAGTGAATATTTGGATTTGCCACTATTTTTGGAAAAAATTCGTCAACGTTCAGATTTTCGCCCTGCATATTATGCCGATATTTTACGCACGGCTTTATTAGTAGTGTATGGCGGTGTTTGGCTTGATGCGTCCGTGTTGATGACAGATAAACTACCAAAAGAATATACTGAATATGGTTTTTTTGTTTATTCACGATGCCCAAATTCACAGATGAAGCATTGGGCAGAGCATAATGGGCATTGCTATTTTAATTGGCATAATGATTTTAAAGTTAATTATTTAAATAGTATTATCTTTACTAAACCAAATAGCCAATTAGCAAGTATAGTGCTGGATTTATTATTGTACTTTTGGCAAGCTAATAAACCTGTTACACATTATTTTTTCTATCAAATTTTACTAAATGAGCTGAAAGTCGCCATACCTAACTTGTTTAATTTTCCAATTATTGATGATACATTACCTCATTTGCTTCAAGATGTGATTGAACAAGAATTTAACCCAACATATTTTGAGAATATCAAGCAACTATCAACCTTGCATAAATTGAGTTTGCATGGCACACCAAAAATTAAAGTATATAATAGCTTAACTTACTATGGTTTTTTAAATACTACTGATGATAAATTTTAAATAAACTAAACCAATTCGCTTTGTCAAAATGACCTTTACCCAAAAAATGTAATTCAAATAAATTGGGATTTTTGACGTACGTCATCACATAAACGCCTTGGTCATCATCAATAATATTCTCTGCTAAAAGGGCGTGCTGAACATCCCCTAAAGCTTTACCAAATTTATGCCATAACTCACTTGTTCCTATAAAAATACTACCAATAATATAAACCTTGTTATGAAAAATCGCATGGTAAGCATCATCTAGTGTGCTGGCAAAACGAGGGTTTTTGATTACGCCAAAATAATTTGGGCGTTTAATGGTGAAAAAGTGCATAAATTGTGGGTCAAACGCATATCTCCACTCAGTAATATCGCCCAAAGTATGTTCATCCCGGCAATAACCAAAATCCACCCAAGCAATCTGCTTATGCTTTGTTAAGCCACCTTTAATCGCTTGATTGACGAAATGTGTCTTTAGATTATTAATCAATACATAAGTTGGCGAACGGTATTCGGGGTTTTTTCTTAGCTCATTAGGCAACTGATTGTAAAAATTAGGGTCATTTTGAATTTTGCTGATTTGAGCAATATATTCGCCATACTCTTTATCTAAATCCACCATAACAAATTGCGTTGGTCGGTCTTGACGTAACTCAAGTATGCGGTCTTTAAAATTAGGCGTGGTAAATACCACCATATCATTTTCTAACTTCGCCAAATTTGCAAAATAAGCAAAGTATTTATCATTGTTACGATTGGCAAAATCGGCAATACCATTTTCTATTGACCAATCACCACGCCCAATATCAAAAAACATAGTTACAATAGAAATATTATTACCCATGATTAATCCCTTTAATTATTGCCACGCCTCTTTTATCCAATCACTTGCCAAAACATGGCGATACCACTTGCCACCACCGCCAGCAATCGCATCAGGCGGATTGATTTCGCCATGGAAAATCACAATTTTCGCCCCAATTGGTTTTTTGGGTGGTACAAAATACGCCATTGGGATTTTTTGCAAACAATGGTATTTAAAACTCACACACCAAGAAGCATCCCAATACTCTAAATGATGATGTTCACGCAAATAATTGGACAAATATGCCTGCTCATGGCGGACTTCTTGACGGATTTTTTCAAAATTTTTCTCAAAAAACTCAAGTAGGTTAGGGTAAGTATTATACCCCACTTTAAAACGATAAACTGATGAGTTACCCACCATTCGCCACGGTTTTTTCCAATCACGGATAATCATCACGCTATCATCATGCTCTGCCTTGTGAGTAAAAAAGCAGTCGATATTATCCACGATGACAATATCAATATCCAAGAACAATGCCGTGCCTTTTAAACCATATAAATTCGGTGTAAAAGTCGTGAGTTTTTTCCATCCACGCTCGGGCAGATTATTGGGAAGATTTAAAGGCGGAATAGGGTAGCATTGAATGTCACTATCAATCCCTGTGTTATCATCAGTCAAGCACACCATCACAAACGGCAAGGTCAAATGACGCTTGACCATGCTATATAAGCGATTGACGTATTCTGCACCGTATTTTGTTCCCCATTTCATACAGAGGACATAATTGGTGTCTGTATCATGGCGGTTTATTTGACAGTCTGCTTGATGGGTCATTTTGCTATCCAATGTTAGCGTTAAATCCAATGGGTAAGGTGCGTGTGACGCACCTTACTATTTCAACGTTAAGTTATTATCTTGATAAGTAGCCAACACTTGAGCCAGCTCATTATCATCTAAGGCATACACATCATCGACATTCGGCACATATTTAAAGCGTCGATAGTTCCACATATAATGTGAGGGGAAACGTAAAATCATCGCTTCAATCGCATGATTCATTGCCAAAGTTGCGGTTTCGATATCTTTGCTATACAGATTGGGATTGCTCAAGTCTTCACAATGAATATCAAAGCCATTGCCATCATCACGTCTAACACATACCAAGCCGACAAGCCGACAACCTGTTTTACTGGCAAGTTTGGGGGCGAGGGTGCTGGTCATGGTCGGTATACCAAAAAACGGTACAACCACACCGCCAGAAGGGTCTGGCACATGGTCAGGTAAAATAATACTAAAACCACCTTCTTTGAGGGTTTTAAAAATCGCTTTTACCCCTGTGGCATCGGTGGGAACAAGTGTAGCATTAAGGCGTTCACGCCCTGCCAATACGAATTCATTGGCGGATTTGCCTTTGACAGGTTTGTACATGATGGTGGGCGAGCCGAACTGATTGAGCCATGCGTTCATCATCTCCCAAGTGCCAAGATGGGGGACGATGGCAAGCATACCTTTAGGGTCGGCAAGGGCGTCACGCAGGATATGTTGGTTATGCACGGTATGAATTTGGGCAATGCTCCACTCGACAGGCATCGCCCAACATTTGAATGATTCAACTGCATTTTTGGCTTGATTGGCGATGACGGCACGTTGAAGTTGCTCACGTTTATCATCGCTCAATTGCGGAAATACAAGACGTAAATTGGTGTGTAAGTTGCGATATACACTTTGTGATTTAAGCTGACCGATGACCCAACTTGCCAGCGTGGCAAGGGCATATAACACCCACATGGGCAAATAACGAATCAGCTTAAATCCATTCATAGGTAGGCGTTATTCCGCTTTACCTTCGCTTTGTTTTTCACGCACACGAATACCCAATTCACGCAGTTGTTTGCTGTCAACAGGGGCAGGGGCATCAGTCAGCGGACATTCAGCAGTTTTGGTTTTTGGGAAGGCAATTACGTCACGAATCGACTGTGAACCCGTCATCAACATAATCAAACGGTCAAGACCAAACGCCAAACCACCATGTGGCGGCGCTCCGTATTTTAACGCATTTAGCAAGAATGAGAATTTTTCTTCAGCTTCGGCTTCATCAATGCCTAGGGCTTCAAATACCGCTTTTTGCATATCTAACGTATTAATACGAAGACTACCACCACCGATTTCAGTACCGTTTAACACCATATCATAAGCGATAGATAGGGCGGTTTCTGGGCTGTTTTTCATCTCTTCCACTGTGCCTTTCGGACGAGTGAATGGGTGATGCACCGAAGTCCATTTACCATCATCCGTTTCTTCAAACATTGGGAAATCCACAACCCATAATGGTGCCCATTCGCAAGTCGTCATCTCTAGGTCAAGACCGACTTTGACACGTAATGCACCCATTGCATCATTCACCACTTTGGCTTTGTCCGCACCAAAGAAAATAATATCGCCCGTTTGGGCTTCAGTGCGTTTCATCAACTCGACCAATACCTCATCGGTCATGTTTTTGATAATCGGTGATTGCAAGCCAGATTCTTTATCCACACCGTTGTTGATGTTGCTCGCATCATTGACTTTGATATACGCCAAGCCTTTTGCCCCATAAATACCGACAAATTTGGTGTATTCGTCAATTTGTTTGCGAGTCATTTCGCCACCGTTTGGCACACGCAACGCAACCACACGACCTTTTGGGTCTTGGGCAGGGGCAGAGAATACTTTAAATTCAACCGCTTGCATGATGTCGGCAACATCAATCAGTTTCATCGGAATGCGTAAGTCAGGCTTGTCAGACGCATAGTCACGCATTGCATCAGCATAAGTCATGCGTGGAAAGTCGGCAAACTCAATACCAATCATGGTTTTGAACAAATCTTTGGTCATGCCTTCTGCCAAATTCATAATGTCTTCATCACTCATAAATGACGTTTCGATGTCAATTTGGGTAAATTCTGGCTGACGGTCGGCACGCAAATCTTCATCACGGAAACATTTGGCAATTTGATAATAACGGTCAAAACCTGCCACCATCAATAGCTGTTTAAATAGCTGTGGCGACTGGGGTAGGGCATAAAACTCGCCATTTGACACACGGCTTGGCACAAGATAATCCCTTGCACCCTCTGGTGTGGCACGAGTCAAAATTGGGGTTTCAACGTCCAAAAATCCGTGGTCGTCAAGATAGCGTCTCATGGTTGACGTGGCTTTGGCACGGAATTTCATGCGTTCCAGCATCTCTGGACGACGCATATCAAGGAAGCGATATTTGAGGCGTAGCTCTTCTGATACGGTGACAAAGTCATCATTCAATGGGAATGGTGGGGTTTCTGATTCGGCAACGACTTCGATGGTTTCGGCAACCAATTCGATTTTACCGCTTTTATGCTCAAGGTTATAGGCATTTTCGTCCCTTGCACGCACTTTACCTGCGATTTGTAATAGGTATTCATTACGCATTTTGCCAGACGCATCATACAGGGCAGGGTCGTCCGCTTTTTCAACGATAACCTGTAGCAAGCCTTCACGGTCACGCAAATCAAAGAAAATCACATGGCTGTGGTCACGGCGACGATGCACCCAGCCCACGACAGTGACGGTTTGCCCAATCTGTTCTTCGGTAAGATTACCAGCATAATGTGTACGCATCATAACAACGCTTTCCTAAACTATATTCGCTATTTAAATGAAAAATTAAAATCAAAAAAAATTCAATCAACTATTATGCCGTTTTTGGGGCAAATTCTCAATGGTTTGGGTAAATTATATTGTGCTAAATTTCGCATCTTGAAAAATCTGACATCAACACCATAACAATAAAAATGACAAGCTTTTTACCGAATGTAAAATGTAAATAGGAATACGATTATATGTTGTTTCAAAATGCCAAACATCCCATCGAACTTAAAATCACCCACTTAAATAAAGTTAAAAATAACCGTAAGCAACAACTGATGCTCGAAATGGGCGACAAAAAAGGCGTAAAAGCCTTTATTAAACAAACCCTTAAAGATAAAGCCAAAGCCCTTAAAAGCAAAAATAAACAACATCATGTATTTGTGCTTGATTTTTATGGCGATATCAAAGCCTCGCACGTTCAGCAATTACGAGAAGAAATCAGCACCATTTTGACCACTGCTGAAACAGGCGATGAAGTGGTAGTACGCCTTGAATCTGGCGGTGGTATGGTACACGCTTATGGCTTAGCAGCCGCCCAGCTCGCTCGTATCAAAGATGCAGGGCTGACGCTGACAGTATGTGTCGATAAAATCGCTGCCAGTGGGGGCTATATGATGGCGTGCGTGGCGGATAAGATTCTATCTGCACCCTTTGCCGTGGTTGGCTCGATTGGTGTGGTCGCTCAAGTGCCAAATTTCCATGATTTGCTTGAAAAACATGATGTGGATGTCAATGTGTTTACCGCAGGCAAATACAAACGCACGGTGACCGTGTTTGGTAAAAATACCGAAGAAGATAAAGCCAAATTTCAACAAGAATTGGAAGAAACCCACACCTTATTTCAAGATTTTGTTACCAAATACCGCCCACAGCTTGAACTTGATAAAGTGGCGACAGGCGAGCATTGGTACGGTGAAGATGCGATTAAGCTAAAATTAGTCGATAAACTCGAAACCTCGGATAGCTATATCATGGCAAAAATGCAGGATAATGAGGTGTTTGCGATTCATTCTCGCCAAAAACCGACATTGGCAGAAAAATTGGGCTTTGCTCAAACGGCTCAGGCTTTGGTTGGCACGGTGGTGGAAAAACTGCCAGAGGCATTGCTGAAAATTGAAAATAGCAAATTGCCGATGTTTAAAAAGTAAAAAAGATAGCAAAAGTTTGTTATTATTCAAATGACAGATTTAGACCATGCTCAAAAAATCATAGATAAATCTGTCAAAATCCTGTCAAATAAAAAAGCCAACCACCTAAGTGATTGACTTTATTATAAATAAATGGTGGAGATGGCGGGAGTTGAACCCGCGTCCGCCAGCACTACGCCCATGACTCTACATGTTTAGAGTCTGTCTATGGCTTTAATGCTTAGTGAACCGACAGTCAGGATACCAAGCACGAGCCTCTAAAGTTTTGCTCAGATTGGCGAGACAACAACCTAAGCTATCCATCGTGCATTCGCTTCGGGGAGAGCAACCAGACCAATGGCAATCTGTGCCGTCCCAAGCAGCCCTTAGGCTGCTAGAGCGTAAGTTTCGTCGTTTGCGACTAGTTTAAAATGTATATTTTATTTACGAGTGAACATACTCACTCGACATGCATCATTGAGTTTCATCACCAGCGTCGAAGCCAGAACATCCCCAATAGGATTTATCATTATATAAGATTAATTTATGATATTTCAAGTGATTTTTGTAACTATTGATTTTTCTTAGCCCATTAAACGTTAAGTATGCCAAATTGGGGACACGCCCTAATTATTGGGTAGAAAATCAATGCCTAATGAATCCGCACCAATGGAATTTGGCGTTCTGCCAATGCAGTTTCCCATTGTTCTTTGCGAGTTTTCAGCTGTGCCAATTCGGTCGGACTAGGTAAAAAATCCTTTTGAAAATCTAATAGTTGCACAATTAATCCACCTTTCGAATGTTGAGCAATGCTATCCAATTTTCGCATCGTGCCTCGGTCAGGTAGGGCTTGAGGGGGAATGCCAAGACACACTTGTACATTTTGTGAAGCCAACTGCTCAGTTAAACGAGCCATATCATCTCTGTCATCAACAATGCCAAAATTCTCAACATTGTGACCAACTGCAAATTGATACCAAAACTCATCATCCACAGGGTATTCCAATAACGCCACCAGTTTTTTATGGGTGCTAACTTGGGCAGTTGGAGCGACAGGTTTTAGCTCGGTGGGGCTGTCGTCTGGGTCGGTAATTTTTCGTTGCCAAAAGTCGATTATTTTTTGGTAATAAGGTTGTTTAATGTCCAGCTTCATTCGGCTAGAGCGTACCATAATTAGACAAAACAGCCACGCTATCAGCCGTGGGGCGATGCCATACATGACCAAGCTACCAATGAGCAACATCGCCCAACGAAATGCCACCATTTGTGGTGTGATATCTGGGTTCATCTGAGCGGTGATGATATCTTGAGCGGATGGGGTGGGAAAACCGACTAGATTGGGTAACCATCCCATGATATTAATCAAATCAACCACGGTTGAGTTTTGCAGCAGTGTTGATTCCCAAACAAAATTATAATTTTTTACCAGTAGTAGTAAAATCAACGATAGCAACATACCCAACAAACTTGCCAACCAAAATTGATGACTAATACGGCTAACAAACCATTTTGTGCCTGCGTGATTCAGTTGTTGTTGGTATAGTTCGACAGCCGTTTGGGTCAGTGTATCCTTACCTCGCACCAGTGTACTGGGGCTAAAAAAACTGCCCAACAATGTGGGTTTATTGCGAGGTGCAAATAGTAAATAGCCAAGCCATACCAATAACATCAAGGTATTAAAGCCCAATAAACTGGCTAAAATATAAAAAAAGTTGACTTTTTCGACCTGCATCACGCCAAATAGTCCGACAAATCCCAACACAAACCACAATAAAGTTAATCCCCAAATTGAGCCATTGATACGGCTGTCGATGGTGGCAAGTAAATGAGCCAGTTTGCCATCACTGTCAATACGAGTGGTTCGGTGACGTAATTTGGTGAGGGGTTCACTGGGTTCTTTTTGCAGTTTTTCGGTGATTAAAATAGGGTCAGCAGTGAAGATGTGGTTTTTTTCTTCAAGTAGGCGGACAAGTTCAGTCAGTTGGTCTTGGGGTGTGTACATAATTTATATTTTTTGTGAAAAATGTTACTCTACCATGATTTTGCCAAAAATTAAATTACAGATAAGTAGTCGATGACGATAAAGTATTTATCACCACTGACGCTAAATTAAAGGCTTGACTTTATTACTAATAAACATTAATTTATTGGATTATAAAACAATACTAACACTTTTTTATATAAAAGTTAAAAATCATAACCAAATTCATGCCTAGGAAATACCATGCTAACCAAAAATTTACCAAACTTATTTTTGGCAAAACCATTGCCGATTGCTATTAAATCTGTGATTCATGTGACAATTTTAGGTGGGCTATTGACCACGTTAGTTGGCTGTGCGTCCTTGCCAAAAACCAACACCACTTCGCCTCAATTACAAAAAAATATCTTACAAGCTCACGAAAATTTAGTCGGTTTACAAAGCTATGGTTTTGATTTTCATGTTGCCCTACAGCCCCAATCTGTGCCTTTGACCCATGATTTGGTCAAAAGTCCTAGCCGTGACAAGCTATTAACCGAGCTGATAAATCAACAACAACTCAATAGCCAGCAACGTGAATTGATGCAAGCAGGTATCAATCACCAAAGCGATAGCGATATCGCCATGCTCAAGACCTTTCAAGCCATCGGTCAAAAAATCTACTATCATGGTCAAGGCGTGGTAGATATGGGGGCAGGACGGTTTAGTATCGTGCCAGAATGGGGTTATCGAAGCACGAATGCCAATGCCAATGTGAAGTTGCCGTTGGCAGTCGACTTGCGACAAGCCAAAATTTATGCTGATATATCGATGCTGTCTACATTTGTTACCAATCCAAAGTATGATGGGCGTTATGTGGCGTATGATTATGGGCAATTATTCAAAAAAATGGGCGTAGATACCTTGCCTTTATTGAGATTATTGCGAGAATTTACCGTTTTGACCCCCACACTTGCTAAAGAAAGTGATTATCAGCTACTCCCTCTTACTGCGGAAGACCAAAAGCAAGGTATTGCCCAGCGTGTGGCTCATCACGTTCATTATGAAGATGTGTTAACAAGTTATGTGCTATTTATTTATCTAAACCAAAAAACCTTTGGACAAGTGATGGATAAAGGCAATTTGGCAGAAATGTCGCATTCACCGATTAAACAGCTTTTTGACAAAAACTCAACCGTGCTTGCACCTACCCTTAATGAGCAAGCCTTGCAAGCCGCCGAACGAATGAACCAAGCCATTAACGAATTGCAAGGGCAATCAATGGCGATGGCAGAAGAAATTGAAGAAACTGACAGTGAAACAGAAGACGCTACGCAGATGACTGCCGAAACAGAAAATGAAGCGACAGCAGAAGATGTTTCAAGCGATTCAACGGATGAAACCTCCGATACAACCGCTTCAGATGAAGCGATTAGCACAGAGCAAGCCGAAAGCTATGAATCGAGCCGTCAAGCCATTGAAGCCTTTGATAAATATAAATCTGACAAACTTATCACTGCCAAAGCCTTGGCAGATATCATTCGACAAAACCCAGAAAGCTATGCCAAACTGAGAAAATCTGCCTCGCAAATTTTTGCAAGTATGGGGATGAATGACACGGCAAATTCAAAAATTAACTATTTGTTTAATAAAAACAATCAATTGGTTCGTATCGAAAGCATTGATGCCATACCAAATCTGATGCCATCAACTTCCAAAGTCCTCCAAGATAATCATCCGCTCAAAATGCAATCTGTGCTGAATTTTTATGATTATGGTAAAGCCAAAGTTGACCCTGCTATCTTTAAAAATGCGGTCAGTTTTGAGGAAGCGACTAAAGAAGATAGCTTATGGGCAATGTCTAAAAAATCGGATAAATTTGACAAACAAGAAAATCTTGAGCAACTTGCTAACAGCCTTATCAAGAAAAATAGCTATCAACAAGAGTTTGTAACCTTATATGTCTATCAATATTTATTGAAAAATGATGAAGAGAAACTAAACACCGTTGAAATGGCAAAATTACAGGCAACCGCCCAAAATTTTGCAATGGAATATGCCGTAGACAATGATATTCCAACCGATGCTAAATTCACTGCTAATGATAGCAATAATGATGCCAAAGATGATACCTATACCGATGAAGACATTGCTGACACGGTCGATGAAGCGGTTTATCAAGCCTATTTGCATCAACAAAAATACCTTGATATTCAACAACAACGCCAAAAAGGTGTACCAGAAGCCAAAATTTTTGCCAAACTGTATGAGGCATTAAAAAATGAGGTCGATGAAGACAGTTACGATGATGAATATGAATACGAAAGCAATGAAAATGAATCTGACGCCCTTGAGAATGTGCCGTTAATTTTTGAAAATGATGCTTGTAGCACCTTATTAGACAGTGATAGCTTGGATAAACAAGCCAAACATAAAATCCAAGGGATTTGTCAAAAAATTGAAAGCACCTATCAAAAATCGCTCAAAAAAGCTGAAGCTCAACAAGCCAACCAATTAGCAAAACAACAAAAATCGGTAGATAGATTTGAGCAAATGTTAGCAGAAGTGGCGATTGAGGATATGAAAACCCATAAAACAAAGGATGAAAATGGCGATAATGTGCTAGATGAACGCCTAATTAAGAAAATCGAACCTTACATTGAAGGCAGTCATGCTTTTAATCAAACTGCCTATCAAAAAGCGTATCAGCTCATGTTGGAGTAATGGGTAGTTGGTAGTTTTTCTGAGCCAATATAATACCGACTAAACTGATACGCCACTCGCCCAGAGCGTCCGCCTCGTTCACTGGCAAACCGCAACGCAGACGCTTTGGCTTTCTCATCAAATGCCAAATTAGCATACGTTAAATAATGTTCGCAAATCTGCAAATACACAGGCTGTGGCATTGGATGAAACGATAGCCATAAGCCAAAACGGTCGGACAATGATACCGTTTCATCAATGGTTTCATACGGATTGACCTCATCGGTCTGTCCATTATAAATATTTACATTGTCTTTCATTAGTTGCGGTAACAAATGACGGCGGTTACTGGTCGCATATACCAATAATTTATCCTGTTCGCTATCTAATGCACCGTCTAAAATTGATTTTAAGGTGCGGTAATTTTCATCTTGCCCATTAAATGCCAAATCATCACAATAAATCACATAGTGACAACCGTGATTAGGGTGGGTTTGTTGCAAGTTTCGCACCGCTTGACGAATCGGCTCAAGCATGACCAAATCATCACGAGCCACCTCAATAATACGTAAGCCATCTTTGGCAAAGGTATTGAGTAATGCCCTTATCAATGACGACTTACCAGCCCCACGAGTACCTGTCATTAGCACATGATTGGCAGGCAATCCTGCGAGATATTGGCGAGTATTCTGCACCAATTTCGCCTTTTGAGTGTCAATACCAATTAAGTCATCAAGGCTAACACTGGAAGCGACTGTTAACGGCACAAGCTCACCATAACCTGTACGGCTATTGGTCTGCCAACGGTAAGCCAAAACCGTGGGGTCAAGCGTGATAGGTTTGGGTAATGATTGGCTTAAATATTGTGTTAACAGCGTTTGTAACTCTTCAGAAATTGTTAAGGTTGTCATAAAGATGCCTAAGCCCCAATTTCAAAATTATAAAACAGTTCTGACGGTGCTAGCATCATCAAGCAATTGATAAAGACGGTTCACTTGCTCTGCCTCAGTCAGATAGACGTTGGCACGTACCGAGTGAAAACGCCCTGTACGAGAAGGATTGACGGTGAGGCTTGCCAAATCAAAATCTGGGAACATCGTGCCTAAGATAAGTTTGACTTCATCTAGCAAGGTGTCTTTATGCCCTTCATGTCCGATGATGCTCAGTGGATAATCCATAGGAAAGTTCCACAGTTCGGGGTTTTGGATGTCGGTTTTTTTGCCTTGAAGTTTGGTAGCAAGCCCTGCATCAAGTTGGCTAATATTTACGGTTTTGTCAGTCATTGTGGTTTCCTTATTTTTTGATAAGGAGTAAATGGGGTGTTCTTGGTGGTTTTCAAGGTCAATAAAAAAGGCGTAATCATTACGCCTTTTTCAATTAATACTGCTAAATCTTATCAGTCATTTTCCAAGAACGAACGCAGATGTTCAGAGCGTGACGGATGGCGTAGTTTACGCAAGGCTTTTGCTTCAATCTGACGGATACGCTCACGAGTTACATCAAACTGCTTACCGACTTCCTCTAGCGTATGGTCGGTTGACATATCAATACCAAAACGCATTTTTAGCACTTTGGCTTCACGTTCGGTCAAGTTTGCCAAGACCTCACGAGTGGCTTCTTTTAAGCCTTGAGCGGTCGCTTCATCCACAGGGCTTGAGATGCTCGAGTCTTCGATAAAGTCGCCCAAGTGGCTATCTTCATCATCACCAATTGGCGTTTCCATCGAAATTGGCTCTTTGGCGATTTTTAGCACTTTACGCACTTTCGCCTCGTCCATCTCTAGGCGTTCGCCCAATTCCTCTGGTGTTGGCTCACGTCCCATTTCTTGCAATAATTGACGAGAAACACGGTTTATTTTGTTAATCGTTTCAATCATATGCACAGGAATACGGATGGTTCGAGCTTGGTCGGCAATCGAGCGAGTGATGGCTTGGCGAATCCACCAAGTTGCATAGGTCGAGAACTTATAACCACGGCGGTATTCAAATTTGTCTACCGCTTTCATCAAGCCAATATTACCTTCTTGAATCAAATCAAGGAATTGCAAGCCACGGTTGGTATATTTTTTGGCAATTGAAATAACCAGACGCAAGTTTGCTTCTACCATTTCTTTTTTGGCACGGCGAGCCTTGGCTTCCCCAATCGACATCTCACGAGCCACTTGCTTCATTTGGTAGATATCCATGCCTAGATTTTTTTCATGGTTTTGGATACGTCCTTGATAAAGCAATACTTCGTCCAAAATTCGCTCTAAATGTTCGGCAAAGCTTGGTTTACCTGCGATACGGTTAGGTAGCCATTCTAGGTTGGTTTCGTTATTAGGGAAGGTTTTGCGGAATTCTTCTTTGGGCATTTTGCCACGGCGAATCACCAATTTCATAATATGGCGTTCATGTTTGCGGACATCTTCATAGACTTCACGCATCATTTCCATGACATTATCAGCGACACGGCTGTTTAGTTTGAATAACATAAAGCAGTTGGCAAGCGTTTTATACGCTTCGATGGCTTCAGGGCTACTGCGACCATGTTTGTCCGTGGCGGTTTTGGCAACTTGATACAGTTGTTCTAGCTCTTCAAAACGCACACGCACTTCTTCTGGGTCAAGACCGCTGGCTTCATCTGCATCCGCATCTTCTGAAACCTCTTCACCACCTTCTTCTAATTCATCTTCACTTTCTTCGCTTTCTGCTTCGTCTGCATCCACTTTTTTGGTTTGGGTGCTGATGATAGGAATATCGATTTCATCCGTGTCATTTAGCAGAATCTCGTCACCTTCGGCATTGTCCAAAAAGCCTGTGATGATATCCGATACCTTTTTTTCACCCTCAGCGGTTTGGTGGTATTCATCAAGCACCATCTCAACCGTACCCGGCCAAAAGGTCATGGCGTACTGCACATCACGAATCCCATCTTCGATACGTTTGGCAATGGCAATTTCGCCTTCACGAGTGAGTAGGTCAACCGTTCCCATTTCACGCATATACATACGCACAGGGTCAGTGGTACGCCCTGGCTCAGACTCAACGGACGCAAGCACGGCGGCCGCTTCATCGACAGCGATATCATCATCATCGCCATCGTTACTTAGCATGATGTCATCTTCGTCTGGGGCGGTTTCGTAGATGTGAATACCCACGTCAGTGAGCATTTGGATAATGTCTTCGATTTGGTCGCTTTCGGTGACGGAATCGGGCAGTTGGTCGTTGATTTCGGCGTAAGTCAGATAGCCTTGTTCTTTACCCAGTTGGATGAGGGTGGCTAGTTGAGAGGTAGATTGTTCGCTCATGGGGACTCACTTTTTTAGGCTGGAATTTTTTTTAAAATTAAACGCAGTATTATAGCTGATAAATGGGGGTAATAGGGGATTTATCAAGGGTTAACACAAAAAATTATCGGTTAAAAAGCAAAATTTTGACATGGTTTTATGCCAAATCCAATTGTAAAATTCCTACAATGCGTGCCGAACAAGGCAAAATTTCACCCTCATTTAACATAAAAATCGGCGTATTATCATACATAATTTGGCTGTTAGAATTAAGCGGTTGGTGAGTAAGCTTGCACGTGCCACAATACCCCTCACCGCATTGGTGGTCAGCCACAATCCCCACACGCAATAACCCTGCCAGCAAGGTTTCACCATCATGTAAATAGAATTGACGACTGTTGGTAAAAATCCAAGCCATACTCAATTATAACTCAAAATCATCAAACGCATTGTCACCCAATTCAGCGTCAATTTGACCTACTAAATACGAAGTAATTTCCGATTCTTGTGGGGCAACTTGCACATTATCAGACGATAACCACGCATTAATCCAAGGAATTGGATTGGTTTTACTTTCTGGGAAAATAGACGGCAAACCAATTGCTTCCATACGCAAATTAGTAATATATTCAACATATTGCGTCAAAATATTTTCATTTAACCCAATCATCGAGCCATCTTTAAATAGATATTTTGCCCACGCTTTTTCTTGCTCTGCCCCAGTACGGAAAATCTCAATCGCTTCGCTTTGGCAGGCTTTGGCAATCTCAACCATTTCTGGGTCGTCACGCCCTGTTTGCATAATATTTAGCATATGTTGAGTGCTATTAAGATGCAAGGCTTCATCACGAGCAATTAGCTTGATGATTTTAGCATTGCCTTCCATCAGCTTACGTTCGGCAAAGGCAAACGAACAGGCGAATGACACATAAAAACGAATGGCCTCGAGTACGTTAATAGCCATTAAACATAAGTAAAGTTTTTTCTTGAGCGTAGTGAGGTTAATGTGGACGGTTTTGCCATGAATATGCTGTTCACTGTCGCCATACAGGTTATACAGTTGGGAAAAATGGTACAAATCATCATAATATTTGGCGATATCGGTAGCACGCTCAAGGATATACGGATTATCCACGATATCATCAAACACCTTGCTTGGCTCATTCATCACGTTGCGAATGATATGGGTATAGCTACGAGAATGGATAGTTTCAGAAAAAGACCATGTTTCAATCCATGTTTCCAGCTCTGGTAGCGAAACCAAGGGCAATAGCACGGCATTGGGGCTACGACCTTGAATCGAGTCGAGTAGGGTTTGGTATTTGAGGTTACTCAAAAAAATGTGCTGTTCATGCTCGGCAAGATTGGCAAAATCCATGCGGTCTTTGGATACGTCAATTTCTTCGGGTCGCCAAAAAAATGACAGTTGCTTTTCGATAAGCTGTTCAAAAATAGGGAATTTTTGTTGGTCATAGCGTGCGACATTCACAGGCTGACCGAAAAACATCGGTTCGGTAAGGGCATTGTTTTTGGTTTGGCAAAAAATTGAATAATTCATAGGGCATCGCAATTGGTAATTTTAAGGGAATAAGTGAGTTTTTGGCTGATGATTATAGCAAAATTTGGCATAAAAATTAATAAAAAAAGCGACTCGTCAAAGTCGCTTTAAATATCAGGGCATAAGCATTACGCCCCTACGATAGTCAATGTTTAACCCAAATAGGCATTATACATCCATACCAATTTTTCTTGCTCTTGTACGTAACCAGTCAATAAATCGGCAGTACCTTGGTCTTCGGCAGTTTCTGCCATTTCGATGACTTCACGTTGTTTGCCAATCAGCATGGTCAAGCCTGTCAATACACCTTGGACACACGCACGACCTTCGGTAACGTTTTTATCTTCTTTGATTTGGGCAAGTTTGGTAAAATCGCTATAAGCGTGCATTGGCGTGCCACGAAGGGTCAAAATACGCTCGGCAATTTCGTCAATTTGTAGCTGTAATTGGGTGTAAAGTTCTTCAAATTTGACGTGTAGGGTAAAAAAGTCCGAACCTTTAACATTCCAGTGATAGCCACGTACATTCATATAATATAAATGATAATTTGCTAAGACCGCATTGAGTTGGTCAACGATTTTGCTCATATCTTGGGTTGCAATACCAAGGTCTTTGGTTGATTTTTTAGTCGCCATTATAATTCTCCATTTAACAGTTATTGTAGAAAAGTTATCTTTTCATGGTTGTGATAAAACGATTTATTGAATTTACACTGCTAGTTTAGTGTGTTTTTATATATTTGTAAAATTTATCAATCTTAATTTAATGATTAAAGATACAAAACATAAGATCTAAACTGCTCATCAAATAATAACAAACTCATCGACAATCCACTGTGAAAAATTGTAGTGGCTCATGTTTTTTTTGGTTATTTATTTTCTGGAAAATATTTATCAGTTGGTTTATCGGTCAAATCAAAGCCTTGGTTGCCAATTTTTTCTTGTAAATGGTGCTTTAATGTGTCAATCGGAAATTTTTGTGAGGCAAGGCGTTTGGGTACGATTTGGCTACCTTGTTGACTTTCGCCTGTTTTGGGATTTTTGACATCAAACATCATAAAGATATAGTCAGGCGTTTCTTGCCAATTGGTGACGTTATCCCATTTGATGACGGCTTGTTGCATCGCACCGCCACGCACCAACGGCTGATTAAAGCCACGAGGCATTTGAGGCATGGCAGGGGCAGGCATACTCATCACGATACCGTGTTGTTGGATACCGAGTTTGATTTGGCTCATTTCGGCAGGCATGGATTGCGAAGCCATTTGTTTTTCAAATTCTTGTTTTACATACCATTTTAGCCCATAAGTGCGAGCCAACAAAAATACCACCACACCCACCAACATTAACCAAAAAAGAATCGTGGAATAGCCACTGACAAACACCAAACCCAAAATCGCCAATACCACGATAACCGCCAAAATCGCCCATGTTTTGGTGGTGATTTTGGTTAAGGTTTGATTGTTGGCATCAAATAATTGTAGTTGGGCTTGACGAAATTCGTCTTCGGTCAAGTTTAAGTCCACAGGTTGCAAGGTGTAAGGATAAAGTGCCATAAACGGTTCGCTAGTTACAAAAAGATAAAAATTGAGAAGCTATCTTACCCAACCTAGGGATAAAAATAAAGTAATAATCCATTTCGCCCATTATTTTATGTGAAAAATAGCGTCATTCTTGCTATGATAAGGGGGATTTGTTGATTGATAAACTTTAGGAATTGTTATGATTGACCCAAAATTATTGCGTACCGACCTTGACGGCATTGCCACCAAACTTGCCAAACGTGGCTACACCCTTGATAAAGCCTTTTGGCAAGACGTAGAAGAAAAACGCAAAGCCATTCAAGTCAAAACCGAAGATTTGCAAGCCCAAAAAAATGCAGGGGCAAAAAAAGTCGGTGAAATGAAACGCAATGGCGAAAATACCGATGAATTGATGGCTCAAATGCAGGTCATCAGCGGTGATATGAAGCAAGCCGAAGACGAGCTAAAAGCCCTACAAGATAAAATCAGCGAAGCGTCATTGGCAATCCCTAACTTGCCAGCCGATGAAGTGCCAGAGGGCAAAGATGAAAATGACAATGTGGAAATGCGTAAATGGGGTGAGCCACGCCAATTTGATTTTGATATCAAAGACCATACCGACATTGGCGAGGGCTTGGGGCAATTGGATTTTGAAATGGCATCCAAGCTAACAGGTAGCCGTTTTAGCGTGTTAAAAGGTCAATTAGCACGGCTAAACCGAGCATTAATCCAGTTTATGCTAGACACCCATACCGAAAAATTTGGTTTTATCGAAATGTATGTGCCGTATATGGTCAATGCCGACAGCCTACAAGGCACAGGGCAACTGCCGAAGTTTGAAGAAGAT
The DNA here is from genome assembly GCF_048551375.1 of Moraxella sp. TY6. Taxonomy (NCBI): domain Bacteria; kingdom Pseudomonadati; phylum Pseudomonadota; class Gammaproteobacteria; order Moraxellales; family Moraxellaceae; genus Moraxella; species Moraxella sp. TY6. The sequence goes on from NZ_JBLYZJ010000002.1 coordinate 217,905, forward strand.
TTATTCAAATTACGTGGTGAAAAAGAATACTATCTCATTCCAACCTCTGAAGTGCCACTGACCAACAGTGTACGTGATGTGATTTTGACCCCAGAGCAATTACCGATTAAAGTCACCGCTCATACGCCTTGTTTTCGTAGCGAAGCAGGCAGTGCAGGGCGTGATACTCGTGGTTTGATTCGTCAACATCAGTTTGAAAAAGTCGAAATGGTGCAAATCGTCCATCCTGATACCTCCATGCAAGCACTCGAAGACATGACGGCTCAAGCCGAGTATATTTTGCAACAGCTTGGCTTGCCATACCGTGTGATTATGCTATGTGGCGGTGATATGGGCTTTGGGGCGGTCAAGACTTATGATATCGAAGTATGGTTGCCAAGCCAAGATACTTACCGTGAGATTTCAAGCTGTTCAAACTGTGGGGATTTCCAAGCTCGCCGTATGCAGGCACGTTTTAAAGACGGCAAAAAAACCGAATTGGTGCATACGCTAAACGGTTCTGGTTTGGCAGTCGGTCGTACTTTACTTGCAATTATGGAAAATTACCAAAATGCCGATGGTACGATTACTGTCCCAGAAGTGCTACGTCCGTATATGAAAGTGGATAAAATTGGGTAATGCTCAATGATGTATTATTGGCAATTGCCAATCTTTTGACCTCTGCCCTTACCGCTGTCACTGGCGTGGGTGGGGGGATGATTTTGATTGGGTTAATGCCATTGTTTATGCCTGCCCCAGCGATTGTACCTGTGCATGCGGTCACCCAATTGGTCAGTAATGGTACACGGGCTTGGTTTGGGCGAGATGGTTTGGATTTTAAGTATTTTTGGCAGTTTTTTGCAGGCTCGCTGTTGGGGCTACTGATTTTTGGCGTGATGATTCGCTTTGTTCAGCTTGCATTTGTACCGTTATTTATTGGCGTGTATATTTTGCTGATTACTTGGTCGGATAAGTTTAACCAACTGATACGCCGTTTTGAAAGTTTCTTTTTGGTGGGATTGATACAGACAGGGTTAGGCGTGTTTGTTGGCACACCCGGCCCACTGAATATTGCCGTATTGAACAAACATTATACTGATAATCATGTGGTCGTCACCACAGGGGCGTTGATGATGACGGTGGTGCATACCGCTAAATTATTGGTGTATATCAGTATGGGGTTTGACTTTAAGGAATATTGGCAATTACTGGTGATGATGGTAGTGATGGCAACGCTCGGCTCATGGCTTGGCACAAAACTGCGTCATCATATCCGTTTGGATTGGCTTAAAACCTTGTTGCCTTATCTGCTGACCTTATTGGCGGTGAAATTAATCGTGGATATTGTGATAAAGCATTGGATTTAATGCAATACGTCCACTATCAACGCCACCGCAATCATAATGAAAATTCCTCCACACAAGCGATTGAGCCACATTAAACGATTGCCTGTATTCAGCCATCTCGCCAATTGCTTGCCACTCATGGTATAAATCAGTTGCCAAGTGGTTTCGATGGCAAAAAATCCCACGGTAAGCCAAAGGTATTGCGGTGCGAGTGGGGCAGAAAAGTTGATAAACTTGGGAAAAAATGCCGCAAAAAACAAAATCGCTTTGGGATTCGATAACGACACCAATATCCCTGTTTTGAATAACTGCCAAGGTGTAGGTATCACCTGTTGCTCATGTTCGCCCAATGGTTGGCTGGCGTGTCGCCATGCTTGTAGCCCAAGATAGCCCAAATACAATGCCCCCAAGACTTTGACCACGGTCAATAACACAGGAGCTTGTTGATTGATAAATCCCAATCCCAATAGCGAAATGGTCAGCAATATAAACAGCCCAAAACTTAGCCCTGCTAACGTCCATAAGGTTTTTTTCACCCCATAATTTAGCCCAAATTGAAATGCTAAAATCATGTTTGAACCGGGGGTGGCGGAAATAAAACAGGTACTCAATAAATACCATAAAAAATTATCAAGTGTCATTGGTTATTGCCAAGGGTGTTATTTGTGATTGTTTTTGCTAAAATTTTTGCCAAAGCACTTCTTGACCACCATCTAGCCGTGCCACTACACGAGCTAAGACAAACAGCCAATCGGATAAACGATTGATAAACTGTAAGCTTATTGCCGACACATTGCCATCTCGTTGATGCAGGCTAACCAATAAACGCTCACTATCTCGAGCTAAACAACGAGCAATATGCACTTGACTGGTCGCAATCGAGCCAGCAGGTAAAATAAACTCTTTAAGGTAAGGTAAACTGTCGTTCCAGTCGTCAATTTGTTGCTCAAGTGTGGTGATGTCATCCGCTTGAATCGCCTTGTATTCAGGCATGGCAAGCTCACCGCCCAAGTTAAATAGTTGGTGTTGGATACGGCTGAGTAAATTGTCGAATTGGGGATGGTTGGCTTGGGTGAGATAACCACGCAATAGACCGATTTGTGAGTTTAATAAATCAATCTTACCCATTGTATCAAAGCGTAAATCGGCTTTGCTAATGCGTGAGCCGTCTGCCATGCCTGTTGTACCATCATCACCTGTGCGTGTGTAGATTTTTGATAAACGATTGCCCATCTTTGGTTTGCCTTTAATTAATCTGCGTTCGATATAATAATTAACATTGATAAATCCATGATTTTAAATAAATTTACATTCGTAAGGTGCGTTCTACGCACCATTCAAAAACAATACCTTCAATAGGTGCGTATGACGCACCTTACCTTGAGAATATTTTATTTTAAAATTATCTGATTGCGTACAGTCTTACATTGAACCTGTACTGACAGTAAAATTTAAGCAACTTGTAGGGTGGGTTACGCATTCGCTAACCCACCCTACAGCAGTAATTTTTGTTTAATGAATACAGGCTATTAGGTTTTTTAAATCCTTAAAATACTTATACTGTTAAACTTCAGCTAAATCCAGTAAAAATAAATTTTCCATCATTCTCATTGCATCAGATTTTTTGTAATCATAGCACTTTTTGACAAATTTAGGTATGATAAGCCTCTTAATGTTATGTTATATCAACATTGATTATAGACCATTAAATCAACCGTAAAGGCAAAACCATGAACCAACCCATGCCCATTCAAATTTATGACTCCATGAGCGGACAAAAACGCCCTTTCACACCCCTACAAGCTGGCAAAGTCGGTATGTATGTGTGTGGCATGACGGTGTATGACTACTGTCATATCGGTCACGCACGGGTCATGGTGGGCTTTGATGTGGTGGTGCGTTGGCTAAGACACGCAGGCTACGAGGTCAATTATGTGCGAAATATCACCGACATTGACGATAAAATCATCAACCGTGCCAATGAAAATGGCGAAACTATCCATGAATTAACCGCTCGTTTTATCGAGGCAATGCACGAAGATGCCGATGCGTTGGGCTGTGTGCGTCCCAATAGCGAGCCGAAAGCGACCGACTTTATTCCACAAATGCAAAATCTAATTCAAACCCTTGAAAGCAAAAACTTGGCTTATAAAGGCTCAACAGGGGATGTGTATTATGCGGTCGAAAATTTTGCTGATTATGGCAAACTGTCAAAACGCAAACTTGCCGATATGCAGGCAGGGGCAAGCGAACGAGTAACAGTCGAAACCGATAAAAAGAATCCGTTTGACTTTGTGCTATGGAAATCCGCCAAGCCAAGCGAACCCAATTGGCAATCACCGTGGGGTATCGGTCGCCCTGGGTGGCATATCGAATGCTCGGCGATGAGTACCTGCTGTTTGGGTGAAACTTTTGATATTCATGGCGGTGGGCATGATTTGCAGTTCCCACACCACGAAAACGAAATCGCCCAATCTGAGGGGGCGACTGGCAAAACTTACGCCAATAACTGGATGCACGTGGGGTTTATCAATGTCGATGGCGAGAAGATGTCCAAGTCATTGGGCAACTTTTTTACCATTCGTGATGTGAGAAAATTGTTTCACCCAGAAACCATTCGCTTTTTTATCCTGTCCAGTCATTACCGCAGTCCTGTCAATTTTTCGGACATGGCACTCAAAGAATCGCACACCAGTTTGACACGCCTTTATCAAGCCCTAAAATCGGTAGAAAGTTTGACCGAGCAGGCAGGCGAGATTGATAAAACAGCGTTCGAAACGCCATTTAATCAAGCCATGTGCGATGATTTTAATAGTGCAGGGGCAATCAGCGTGTTGTTTGGGTTGGCTCGTGATATAAACAAAGCGGTGAACCTTGCAACTACCGAGGGCAATGCTCAAGCGGTGGCTTTGGCGAATTTATTGAAAGATTTGGCAAAACCACTGAATATCTTGCAACTTGAGCCAATGGCGTTTTTACAAGCCCAAATTGGGGAAAATGATGGTTTAAGCGATAGCGATATCGATGCGTTAATAGAAGCTCGCAAAAAAGCCAAAGCCGATAAAGACTTTGCCAAAGCTGACCAAATTCGTAATGATTTGAAGGCTCAAGGGGTTGAGTTGGAAGATGGTAAAAATGGCACAACGTGGCGTAGAGTGTGATTGGTGTATTGCATACAGGTATTTGTAAAGTTTATGTAAAAACACCATAGTTAGGTTGGGTCGAAGGATGATACCTAACCTAACTTTTTGAGAACTTTGGTTGATAATGTTGGGTTTTACATGCTCAACCCAACCTACCGTTTATGCAAATGTGTAAGTGTTATCGTTATAAATCTTGAACAATCGCTTGGAAGCCTGTCAAACGATTTTGGCTGTCAAAGGTTTGCACAACAAACGCATAGTTGGCTTTGCTACTGTCAATAAATGGCGTAAAGGTATTGCCATAGGTCATCTGATTGGTACGTACAAAGCCTGTTTGATGATTGGTTGCTTTATCGACATTGATTTGGCTTACCAAGGTATAGGCGGTGTCGCTTGGGGTAGTCCAGTTTAGGTTAGTGGTGCTACCTGTACCGCTGAGCTTGAGATTCAATGTACCCAGTTTGTAATTAAGCGGATGTATATGAAAATCGCCCTTATCACTCAAGGTATAACGCACATCACAGCCGTCATTATTGGAAAATAGCTCTTTACCGAAGTCCAATCCCACAGCGTAGGTGTATTGTCCATTCCAACTGTCGGTTTTATCATCGTATTGACCATTAAAAGGCATACCTGATACCGTGGTTTTGAGTTTATCAAATTGCAAAAACTTCAAAACTGCATTATCAAAGGCTGTCGCAGGGTCAAGCGTACCTGAGAAAGCTCCGCCAATCGCTTCATCAGTTTTGACAGAGATATTGTTACTGGTTAACAGGTTGCTGGCTTGGCAGGTTTTTTGTTGATAGCTCATTTGCCCGTACACAGATGAGGCAAAATCCTTACCTATATCAAAGTACACCGCACCGATATCGCTGTCTTTGGTATCGTTGTCATTATCTTCAACAAAATAACCGACATACAGCCCACCTTTACCACCTTCTGGGGTGATTTTATCCAAGAAATTATCAAGGCTTTCTTCTGGCAAAAAAATGCCTTTTAGGATTTCTGCCATGCTTTTTTCTTTATTGGTTAGCTTGGCTTCGATGTTTTTGTAGGCGTCATTGATATTATTCAGACCTTTGTCAACGGTTTCACTGCCTGAGCCACCGCAAGCGGATAAACCCATACATAAGGTCATGGGTAATAAAAATTGGTTAAACTTTGACATGGATAATCCTTAAAACACTTAAAAACAGTAAATTAATATGTTGGGATATGCTACCATTATTCGTTTTTTAAGTATAGAAAATAGCAACCACAAAATCGAGTGGCTGATGCGATTTTCATTGACCCTTTTGACGTTATCGTCCTTACAGCCATTTCAATCGCGCCCCCTATGTTAATACCGACAGACATTCCTTTATCCTTATATATTCACATCCCTTGGTGCGTCAAAAAATGCCCCTATTGTGATTTTAATTCCCACGAAAGCCAAGCCCCAATCGACTTTGATGGCTACATATCGGCACTGCTTGCAGATTTGGTGAGCCAGTTGCCGTATGTACAAGGGCGACAAATCAGCTCAATTTTTATCGGTGGGGGAACGCCTTCACTGCTACCGATTGCCAATTATCAGACCTTGTTTGATGGGGTTCGTGGCTTGTTAAAATTAAGCGATGATTGCGAAATCACCATGGAAGCCAACCCTGCAACGGTAGAACACGCCCCTTTTGCGGATTATCTGGCGGTGGGTATCAATCGTTTATCCTTGGGCGTGCAAAGCTTTGCCAGTGAAAAGTTACAAAAACTGGGGCGGATTCATAACCCCTCACAAGCGATAGAGGCGATTAGCAATGCTCAAAAGGCAGGGTTTAAGCGGTTAAATGTCGATTTGATGCACGGCTTACCCAATCAGTCACTCAGTGAGGCGTTGGCAGATTTGCAACAAGCCATTGATTTGGGCGTGTCGCATATTTCATGGTATCAACTGACGATTGAGCCGAATACCGTTTTTTATCGTAATACACCTGTATTGCCTGATGATGACATCTTGGTAGATATTTTTGAGCAAGGGTCGGATTTATTGATTGCCAATGGCTTTCGACAGTACGAAGTATCCGCTTGGACAAAATCAGACCACCCACAGCCTAGCCGACATAATGTTAATTATTGGCAATTTGGTGATTATTTGGCGATTGGGGCAGGGGCTCATGGTAAAGTAACGACAGTGGATGGTATTTTTCGCTTTAGCAAATCTCGCCTGCCAAAAGATTATTTGAATAATCAATCGCCGATTGGTTGGCAAGCGATTGCCAATGATGATTTGCCATTTGAGTTTATGATGAATGGCTTACGGCTGAAAGATGGCGTGCCAAAGGTGTATTGGCATGAGCGGACAGGGCTTGATTGGCAAGTGGTTGAGCCTACACTCATTGACTTGCAAAAGCGTGGCTTGATTGATTTAACCACTGACAATGTGAAATGCAGTGAGCAAGGTTTCTTGTTTTTAAATCAAGTGATATCAGAGTTTTTAGCCGATTAATAATTTTGCCCAATGCCAAAGTTAGCATAATTAATTGCGGTCAAAAGCTGAAAGCCAAAATAACTCGTTGGTTTGTCTTCCCATTTTGCGACATACGAATTTGCTTGATAAATGTCATAAGGGTAATAGCGATTATTTTTCCAACCATCAATATTATTGCGTTCCATATCTGAAATGTCATAACTCACGACTTGGTTATATTCCATCGTCAAAAACTCGCACTGTGAGCCGATATTGGCGTTTGGTTTATCACCACTTAAACTCACATTTGAGAATTTGTAATGACAATAAACGGCTTTATTTTGGGTTGGATGGTAACTGACATAATCGGCATTATCAGGAATATACGGCATTAGTGCTGGTTTGGCATTTTTAGCCAATTGGCGTAAATGATGGACTTGACAAGTTTGGGTGTGTATATCATCAGTGGTAGATTGTTTGTCACGGCTAAAAAACCATTGTTGAAATTCATTGACGGCTTGTTGTTTACCAATAAAATTATACCAACCAAATCTGTCGGTATTTTCTACGGTTAATCCTAATCGTTGGGCGTGTTGCAATGCTTGGTTAAATTTGCATTGGCTATAGGCATTATCTGAAATGATAATTTGACTGGGTTCGGATGTGATTGAAGGCAATAAATTGATGGCAAATAGCGATACAATAGTCAGCAATGCCAATGTTTTAGCATAACTTTTTGAAAATTTTTTTTGTTGTAGCATTGGTGTTATCGTTATTTTTTTATCAGCCATGATGTTACCCTATAGCAGTTTATCAAAAATTTATTGGATATAACATTAAGTAAGAACGTTAATAATTTTTCAAAATATTGTTATAAATGTTATTTTATCAGAATTTAGTAACAGGTGTGATTAGCCTAAATGACATGAGACTCTAAATGCGATTAAATTACAAGCCAATCAATGGTTTCTGAATGTGGATTTTGAAAATTAGACAAAATCAAACACAGGCAAAAAACAGCAAATCATGTTAAAATGGTTTGCTTTTTTTATGTTTTGGACAGACTGACATGACCCATGAAAACGTGGCAACCGCCTCAAATCAGCCACTTGACCAACTAAAAACCTCCGCCCTTGACCGTAGGCTATCCATTGCCAAAGCCTCACTCAATATCGGCAGACGTTGGGCGACAAACAGTGCGTTTGGTTTGTTCAAATCCAAAGAAGAAAAAGCCGTCCAAAAACAAGCCTTTATGCGTGAGCAAGCCCAATACCTTGTCGATGAACTGGGCAAACTCAAAGGTTCTGTCGTCAAAATCGGTCAAATGTTAGCCCTATATGGCGAGCATTTTCTGCCCCCAGAAATCACCGAAGCCCTACAAACCCTTAACGCACAAACCACCGCTTTTGCTTATCCGATTATCGAATCGGCTATCATTCGTGAATTGGGTGAAAAAATCCATGATTTTGACATTGACCCCACACCCATCGGCACAGCGTCACTGGCTCAAGTGCATAAAGCCACCCTCAAAGCCACAGGCGAACAAGTCGCCCTCAAGGTGCAATATCCTAATATCAGCGAAGCAATCGACAGTGACTTGGCGTTATTTAGACACTTGTTAAAAGTCACCAATGTCGTACCACAAACTCGTGAACTTGATGAGTGGTTTGAAGAAATTCGTGACCTGTTGCACCATGAGGTTGATTACACTGCCGAAGCCAACACCACGCAAAAGTTTTATCAGCGATTAGCCAATGATAACCGCTATGTGGTCGCCAAAATCTATCCGCAATACAGCACGGCTCGCTTGATGACCATGAGCTATGAGCAGGGCGTGTCGATTTTGGATGAGCGAGTATTTGGGCTGTCACAAGCACGGCGAAATCGTATCGGTGAAGCCTCGATTGAGATTATGCTCCGAGAGATTTTTGAATGGGGCGATATGCAGACTGACCCCAATTTTGGCAATTATTTGATTCGCCTTGCTGAAAATACTCACGAAAATAGCGATGAGCAAAATGCCGAACCTGTTGACCAATTAGTCTTGCTAGATTTTGGGGCGATTCGCCAGTTTGATGAGCCGTTATTAAGCATCGCACAAGGATTTTTGCACGCAGGATTTTACCATGATAAGTCGGCAATGTTGAATGCGATTGACAAGGCAGGTGAGCATTTTGCATTTTTTGCTGAGATGAACGCCCAAATTCGTGACAATATGGCGGAGTTGTTTTTGCTTGCCAGTGAGCCGTTTAGTTTACCTCAACTCAACCCCACCATTCCGCCAGAGGCATTGGATAGCGAGGGCAATTATGTGTGGGCAAATAGCGATTTACACAATCGTGTGATTCAGTTGGCAGGCAAGTCAGCGACTTCTAAGGCGTTTAGCGTACCACCCAAAGAGTTTATGTTTATTAGCCGTAAATTTATTGGGGCTTATACCTTTATGACGGTGCTTGGGGCGAAAACGGATGCAAGGGATTTGATAAAAGGGTTTTTGTTATGACCCTTTTTGCCATTCAAGCCACCCATCAATCACCGCAAACGCAGGATTGACATTACTTTGCTCACGTAGCCATGCAGTCGTTTGGCGTAAATCCCGCAACTGCTTATGGTAATTTTTTTGCGTTAAGGTCTGACTAACAATCCGACTAATATTCTCTGCACTCGCCTCTTGTTGAATCAACTCAGGCACAATCTCACGCCCTGCCAAAATATTCGGCAACGCCACATAAGGCACTTTTACCAAACGCTTGGCAAGCTGATAGGTCAAATTTTTCATCACATACACCACCACCATTGGGCGACCCAACAACATCGCTTCAAGCGTTGCCGTCCCAGATGCAAGCAAAATCAAATCTGAACAAGCCATTACTTGTTGGCTAAAATTCGCTTGCGACTCATCACAACATACCACCGTATGATGGCGAACGCTGTCGCTTTGGGTTTCTAAATACGCCGATACAATACCATGATGATTGCGATTGACCGTGGGAATGATAAAAAACAGTTTATTATCAATAATTAACATTTTTCTGATACTTTCGAGCATCATCGGTAAAATCGCACTAATTTCACCTCGCCGAGAACCGGGCATCACCGCAATCAAATGACTCATCTCTTGGTCGGTATGCTTGGTAAAAAATTGACGTAACTCGTCATTGTCCCAAATCAGCTCACGGCGAAGTTCTTGGATGGGGGTTTGGGTCAAATTGGGGTCAAGCGTGTGTAAGAGCGAATGCCCCACGCATATCGCAGGGTGGTGATGCTTGCGATACACAGGCAACTCAAATGGAAACAGACACAGCACCAAATGAGTCGCACGTTTGATTTTTTCAATTCGTCCCTCACGCCACGCCCAAATCGAGGGGCTGACATACTGCACGCAATACACACCTTGAGCCTTGAGGCGTTCGCCTAAGCGTAGATTAAAATCTGGGGCATCAATGCCAATAAACATATCAATATTATGCTTATCAAATTCCGCCAAAATTTCATCTTTTGCCCTAAATAAATCAGGCAAATGCTTTAGCACCTCAACCAGCCCCATCACCGCAAGGCGTGACATATCAATTACCGAAGTCAGCCCCTGTCCCTGCATTTGGCTACCGCCGACACCGACCCAAATAATATCATCACGGATATTATTCATCTGTCGCATCAAGTCCGCCCCCAACGCATCGCCAGACACCTCGCCTGCCACAATACCAATCACCAATGGACGTACCGTGATTGGCTTGGCGGTTGGATAGGCATTCGCCTCTGGCATATCAGCAGATGAGGGGTGGGAAGTCATGGTAAAAGTAGTGTCCTTATGTGGTAAATTTTGTCAATTCATTAGATTGTAAAGCCAAACCCTTCAAATGTAAAATCAACTATCCAATTTTTTCAGTATTTTGTTATTTTGTACTAGTATATTGATACTTTATTTGTTATACTATACAAAACTGGTTAACGAAAAATTTTTATCCATAGGCTAACTAAAAGTAGGCTTTTACCTTGAATCTATTAATGACATTATAAAACATTTGGTTTATAGTGATTGTTTAAAAGTTTAACCCAATGATTTGTGAGTATTATGACAACTTTTGCCCAAACTGATATTGCTAATGTAGATAATGTGAACCTTGAAGCAATTTTACCGCTCGTCACCCCTGCGGAACTCAAAACCCAACTACCTTTAAGCCAAAAAGCCATCGACACCGTCACCCAAGGTCGTGAAACCGTGCGAAATATCCTTGATGGTAAAGATAAACGCTTATTGATGGTCATCGGACCTTGCTCAATTCACGATGTTACCGCCGCCCATGAATATGCCGATAAACTGGCTGTGCTTGCCAAAGAAATCGAAGACAGCATCTATATCGTCATGCGTGTGTACTTTGAAAAACCTCGTACGACCGTGGGTTGGAAAGGCTTAATCAATGACCCAGATTTGAATGATAGCTTTGACATCAATAAAGGCTTGTACACGGCTCGTAAACTGCTCCTTGAACTGAATGAAAAAGGCTTGCCCTGTGCCACTGAAGCCCTTGACCCCAACACACCACAATATATGCAGGATTTGATTAGCTGGTCAGCGATTGGGGCAAGAACCACCGAAAGCCAAACGCATCGTGAAATGTCATCGGGTCTATCTTGTCCTGTTGGCTTCAAAAACGGTACAGATGGCGGTATGACAGTCGCTGTCAATGCTATGCAGGCGGTGAAATTTGGGCATAGCTTTTTGGGCTTGGCAGCCGATGGTAAAGTTGCCATTATCAAATCCAAAGGCAACCCTTATGCCCATGTGGTGCTTCGTGGTGGCAATGGTAAACCCAATTATGACGCTACCGCAGTCGCCCAAGCCGAAAATGAACTAGCAAAAGGTAAAGTATCTGGCAAAATCATGGTCGATTCTAGCCATGCCAATTCAAACAAAGACCCGTATTTACAGCCAATGGTGATTCAAAACATTGCCGAGCAAATCAAAAATGGCAATCGCTCCATCATTGGTATGATGGTAGAAAGCCACCTAAAAGGTGGTCGTCAAGATTTAACGGCTGATTTGTCAAAGTTAGAATATGGCAAGTCGATTACCGATGGTTGTATTGATTGGGATATGACGGTCAAAGCCATGCACGATTTGCGTGATGCGGTGAAAGATGTGTTGCCAACTCGTGAATTAAATGATTAAATTGAATGGTTTATTTTAAACTTTAAAAATTATAAAGTCGAATTGGTACGCCATGCCCTAAAAAATTTCCGTGATAAAACGCCCAATCAAGATTCAACAGGCGTGGAAATGTTGCGTGAATTGCGAGATTGGGAACAGCTTAAAAATTAAACGCTAATTTTTTAATTGGCGTTTTTTTATGCCAATAAATGCCTTATATTGATATGCTTATATGGATTTGGAATTTAGCAAAATCATCACTAGCCTTTATGATAAGCAAGTTAAAAATTGCAAAAAGCACAGGATAAACCCCATGTACCAATATAACGCCATCGACCAACAGCTTGTTGATGACCGAGTGGCACAGTTTCGTGACCAAACCCAACGTTTTTTGGCAGGTGAGCTGTCCGAAGAAGAATTTCTCCCCATGCGACTGATGAACGGACTGTACGTTCAACGCCATGCCCCCATGCTTAGGGTCGCCGTGCCGTATGGTTTGCTGGCGAGCTACCAGTTGCGTAAACTTGCCGACATCAGCGAGCAGTACGACCGTGGCTACGGACATATCACCACTCGCACCAATATGCAGTTTAACTGGGTCAAACTTGAACAAGTGCCTGATATTTTGGCGGAATTGGCATCAGTGCAAATGCACGCCATTCAGACTTCAGGCAACTGTATCCGCAACACCACCACCGACCAGTTTGCAGGCGTGATTGCTGATGAAGTGGCAGACCCACGTCCGTATTGTGAAATCATCCGTCAATGGAGTACCTTTCACCCAGAATTTACCTATTTGCCTCGCAAGTTCAAAATTGCGGTTATCGGTACAAAGTCCGACCGTTCAGCGAGCCAACTGCACGATATCGGCTTGCATTTGGTCAAAAATGAACAAGGCGAAATTGGTTTTGAAGTCATCGTGGGCGGTGGGCTAGGGCGTACCCCTGTGATTGGTAAAACCATTCGAGCGTTTTTACCGCAAGTGCATTTGTTATCTTATCTTGATTCTATCTTGCGTATTTATAATCAATACGGGAGACGAGATAATAAATACAAGGCTCGTATCAAAATTTTGGTCGAAAGTATGGGAGCGGAAGAGTTTACCAAAGTCGTTGAGGCGGACTGGGAAAAGCACAACAAAGACGGTGCTTTGACCTTGACCCTTGAGCAAATCGCCCATGCGACCACTTTTTTCCCACCGCCTGATTATCAAAGTTTTAGTGAAGTTGAACTCGCCCAAACCCAACTTGAGTTGTATCATCACTTTAATGATGCCGAGTTTGTGCGTTGGTTTAACCAAAATACCCGTGAACATAAGGTCAAAGGCTATCATGTTGTGGTGATTTCGCTCAAGCATTTTATGCAAGACACAGGCGACATCACATCGACCCAAATGCGTGTGGTGGCGGAGTTGGCGGATAAATACAGTTTTGGTGAAGTGAGAGGCACACACCACCAAAACTTGGTATTGGCGGATGTCAAACTGTCCGATGTGTATGCCGTTTGGCAGGTGTTAAAGCAGTATGATTTGGCTCGTCCGAATATCGGCTTGCTCACCGACATCATTTCTTGCCCAGGGTTTGACTATTGCTCACTTGCCAATGCCAGTACGCTCAACATCGTCAATCAAGTCAATCAATACTTCCAAGATGCGGATTTTGTCCATGATATTGGCGAGATTCGTCTTAATATGTCGGGCTGTATGAATGCCTGTGCCCATCACCATGTGGCGGATATTGGGATTTTGGGCGTGGATAAAAAAGGCGAACATTGGTATCAAATTTCGTTGGGCGGTACGTCAAGCGAAAATGCCAAATTGGGCGAAATTTTGGGTAAATCTGTGCCTGTCGATGCGGTTGCCGAAACGGTCGATGATATTTTGCAAGTTTACCTAAAAAACCGCCAAACCACCGACACGGATTTTGGTAACGAAACCTTTGCCGAAGTGGTCGAGCGGATTGGCATTGAGCCATTTAAAGCCCATGTATATCGTGATAAAAATGCTGACAAGGTTGAGGGATAAGTCATGCCATTGATTAATAAAACCCAAATCATTGATAAGGTTAAAACCGCCATTGTCAGTATTCATGATAAACACATTGATGATGTAGTAATTGGTGACTATGCCGATGCCACCGAATTATTGATTGATTATCGTCCGATTGAGTTTAGCGAAAAACATCCACCAAAACCGCAACTTGAGGGCGATAGATTACTGGCACTCGGTCAGCGTAAAGCGGATAAAAAGTTGGGTATCCTGCTATCTGGGGCAAGTGATTATCAAATCATTAGCGATGACTTAAATAAAGTTTTGCCTGTGTTAGATGTGATTGTCATTGATTTTCATGGCTTTCGTGACGGACGTGGCTATAGCCTAGCTCAAGAAATCGTGCAACATTCGGCATTTCACGACAATTTAACCCTGCGAGCGAGTGGCGATATTTTGCCAGATACCTTGCAGTTATTGGCGGAAGTGGGCTTTAGCGAGTTTCAAATTGACAATAAGGAATTTGATGACTCGTGGTTTGGCTACTTTGACGGTATCAAACATGGCTATACAGGGCGAGATGTGGGGCAGTTGCCGATGTTTGCGAAGTGATTTTTGAGTTGTAAAAAAAGCGAATCGAAAGGTTCGCTTTTTTTATAATAACAGCCGAAATTTAGAAGTCTAATCGCTTACATTCCATTTCTTCATAACGATATCATCTAAAATCATTTTTTAATCATAACCTAATTGGTTAGCATAAGCTATCACAAACGAATAGGATAGCGTTATGAGCAACCAACTAAATATCGACCTTGACCAAGCCAATGCCGACTTAAACGGCAAAACCGCCGAACAAATCGTAGCATGGGCATTAGCTCAAGGCAAAAACCCCATTATCACCACCAACTTCCGCCCTTACGAAGTCGTGCTACTGGACATGGTCGCCAAGCAAAAACCTGATATCACCGTATTGTTCGTGGATTCTGGCTACAACACCGATGCCACCTACCGCCACGCCCAAGAGGTTATCAAACGCCTAAACTTGAATGTTATCACTTATTTACCAAAGCAAACTGCCAAATGGCGTGATGTCGAGTTTAATGGCGTGCCAAGCGTGAATAACCCTGCTCATGCCAAATTTACCGAGCAAGTCAAGCTTGAGCCGTTTGGACGTGCGTTAAAAGAAATCGCCCCAGATGTATGGATTAATGCCATTCGTAAAGACCAAACCGAGTTCCGCCAGTCGCTAGACGTGCTATCAGAAAGTAAAGACGGTGTGTTAAAAGTCGCTCCGTTATTCCATTGGACAGAAAGCGACTTGGAAAAGTATCTAGCGGATAATAACTTGCCGAATGAGCATGATTACTTTGACCCTACCAAAGTCGAAGAAAATCGTGAGTGTGGCTTGCATACGCAACTTTAATTAACGTCTAAATGATGTTGCAGGGGGGGGTAGCGAAACGTTACCCACCTTATTTACTTTAAAATATGGCTAAATTGGCTTGAGAAAAAATGAATACCTTACCCCTATTTTTTAAACTCGAAAACCGCCCTGTGCTTATCATTGGCGGTGGTGACGTGGCATTGCGAAAAGCCGATTTGCTCGATAAAGCAGGGGCGGTGATTACCTTTGTCGCTCCCCACTATGAAGACCGTCTAGTTGCTCAATTTGGCACTGAAAGTAGCAATAGTCGCCATACTTTGATTACCGATGTTTATCACGAAAAATACCTTGATAAACAAACCATCGTTATCGCCTGTACCAATGATAAAGCGGTGAATGAGCAGATTTTTACCGATTGTGAGGCTCGCTTTCTCCCTGTCAATGTGGTCGATAATCCGCCACTTTGCACCTTTATTTTTCCTGCTATCATTGACCGTGACCCCATCACCATTGCGGTGTCGAGTAGTGGCAAAGCCCCAGTATTGGCAAGGCTATTGCGTGCCAAAATCGAAACCATGATACCGCCCCAATATGGCAAATTGGCAGGGCTGGCAGGGCGATACCGTGATAAAGTCAAACAAGCCCTACCCAATGTCACCGCACGGCGTAAGTTTTGGGAAGAAGTGTTTGAGGGCAATATTGGCGAGGCAGTTTTAGCAGAAAAACTAATCGAGAATGAATTGGTTGAAAATGTAAATAGCCTAAGCAAAACAGAACAATCACTCGAAGCCCTATTACAAAGACATACCCAAGCCAATCAACAACTTAGCCAACCAGTTAGCCAAGCAAGCAATCAAGAAAAACTCGGCAAAGTCTATATCGTGGGGGCAGGGGCAGGTGACCCAGATTTGCTCACCTTTAAGGCGTTGCGGTATATGCAACGGGCGGATATCGTGTTTTATGATAATTTGGTATCGCCACAGATTTTGGACTTGTGTCGCCGTGATGCCACCAAGATTTATGTGGGTAAAAAAGCCAGTAATCATGCGGTCGCACAAGCCGATATCAATGCGTTATTGGTCAAACACGCCAAGCAAGGCAAGCGAGTATTACGCCTAAAAGGGGGCGACCCGTATGTATTTGGTCGAGGTGGGGAAGAGGCTGAGGCATTGGTTGAGGCAGGCGTGGATTTTGAGGTGGTGGCAGGGATTACCTCAGCTATCGCAGGGGCGAGTGGGGCAGGGATTCCGCTGACCCACCGTGATTACGCCCAGTCGGTCAAGTTCGTCACCGCTTGCCTCAAGACCGATAGCATGAATGATAACTTTGCTGATTTATTGGATGATACGCAGACGGTGGTGTTTTATATGGGGTTAAAACAGCTTGATAGGCTGACCCAAGGGCTGATTAAGGCTGGTAAAAAGCCGACCACGCCAATCGCCATTGTATCGAATGCCAGTCTGCCGAATCAGCAAGTGTTGACAGGAACGCTTACCGATATCGTGGAGAAGCAAGCGGTGGCGAATCTGCCTGCCCCTGCGTTGCTGATTATGGGGAATGTGGTTACGTTGCATGAAAAATTGGCAAAATAGCAAATAATTTTATTTATCGTCCAAAATCCTATCAATGATGTCTTTTGCCGTTCCACTTTTTGCCAATCGTGCATTTTGCCCTGCCCACAGTGACGAAAATTCATCACTCGCCATACTTTCCGCTTTTGCCTTAATCGGATTAGTCACGAATGACGCATGCGGAAAGGGTGGGGCAGACGCACTCACATAGCCCATCTCACGCATAAAGCGATTGACAATCCCACGAGCCAACCCACCACTAAACACATTGGTCAAGGCAGTATGTTCCGCTTGCTCACTTTGCAACGCTTGACGGTGAAAGTCCTTGGTATCACATTCATCCGCCAGTAGGAACGCTGTTCCCACTTGCACCGCACTCGCCCCAAGAGCAAAGGCGGATTTTGCCGTGATAGCATCGCTAATGCCACCAGCCCCAATCACAGGCACGTTCACCGCTTTGACGATATTCGGCAATAGGCTAAATGTTCCCATCTGTAATGTGACATCTTGGCTCAAAAAATGCCCACGATGTCCGCCTGCCTCTAGCCCTTGAGCGATAATCATATCCGCCCCATTCGCCTCAAGCCAGCGAGCTTCAGCCACTGTGGTAGCGGTGGATAGCACGATTGCCCCTGCTTGTTTGACAATGTTTAGCAAACTTGGTTCTGGCAAACCAAAATGAAAGCTCACCACAGGTACTTTCAAATCCGCCACCAATTCGGCTTGTTCACGCCCAAATGGTTGCCGTCCGCCAGTGGTGGCGATGTTGTCTTTGGTTAAGCCAAATTTATCATAATAGGGCTGTAACGCCTCAAACCATGTTTGTTGCATGGATTCGGTGTATTCGGATTGTTTATGGGCAAAAAAATTGACATTAAAAGGGCTATCAGTTGCCCCTTTAATGGTGTGAATTTCAGTTTCGATTTTATCAAGGCTTAACATCGCACACGGCAATGAGCCAAGCCCACCTGCTTGACACACCGCAATGGCAAGCTTGCTATCTTGCACGCCTGCCATTGGGGCTTGAATCAAGGGATGGGTCAAGGATAAGCGATTAATCAAATTCATGGTGGACTGGTGCAGGACGTTTAAAACCACCTGTTTTGTACGCAAGATAAACAATACCCAACGCACCCCAAATCAAGCCTGCAGTCAACGCATGGTCATCAACTTCTAACCATAATAATGCGACTGCAATAAACCCTAACAATGGCATGATAATGAAAGAGAAAATCTCACCAATACTATGACGGCGACCATCTCGCATCGCATATTTGGCAATCACTGATAAATTCACAAAGCTAAATGCCGTCAATGCACCAAAGCTAATCAATGAAATAACCAAATCTAAATCCATAAAACCTGCAGTCAATGCGATTAATCCCACAAGTAGAATATTATAAGTGGGTACACGCAAATTTTGGCTAATATGACCAAAGAATTTTTTATTAATTACATTGTCACGACCCATCACATACATCAAGCGAGATACCCCTGCATGGGCTGAAATACCTGATGCCATGACAGTGACGATGGCAAAATATAACACGATACTTTGGACAAATGCCCCACCGATTGCCAATAAAATGTCTGGTTGAGTGGCTTCAACATCCGCAAAGTATTTTTCTGGTGCAGAAGGGAAATATAATTGCATAAAATACGTTGCCACAATAAATAGCACACCTGCAATCAGTGACGTTAATACAATCGCTTTTGGTAACGTTTTTTTCACATCTTTGGTTTCTTCTGCCAATGAACTTAACGCATCAAACCCAGTAAATGAGAAACACAAAATCGTTGCCCCAGTAATTAACTTACCAACATCTGACATCTCGCTCCAAAATGGACGCATACTACCCAGTGCATACGCATTGGCTTGTAGGCTCATTTGACCATCTGCATTAATACCTATACTTAGGCTTTGATACATCAAATAAATGAAGTATAAAATCACCGCAATTTGAATAAATACAATCCAACTATTAAACTGAGCAACGAATTTTGCACCACGTAAATTCACCCCAGTCATCAAAGCAGTCAGACCAATGACCCATACCCAATGATTGACAGCAGGAAACAAGGCTTCAAGATAAATCACTGCCAAAATAATGTTTACCATTGGTGACATCAAATAATCTAACAAAGATGACCAACCGACCAAAAATCCTGCATTGGGATGAATGGCTTGTTGCGTATAAGTATATGCTGAACCTGACGATGGGTATTTGCGAATCATATGCCCATAGCTAAACGAAGTCAGCAAAATAGCAGCTAACGCAAAGATATACGACATGGGAACATGTCCGATACTAGCTTCTGAAACCATACCGAACGTATCAAAAAGTGTCATTGGCTGAATATACGCCAAACCAATAATGATAATATGCCATAGCCCAAGATTGCGATGAAGCGAACCTGTCGCCTCAGGAATTTCTGGAACTACCTCAGATGGGGTGGGGGTGTATTGTGTCAACGTTACCTTTCTCCTATACCTCGTGTCAAATTATGGACAGTATGACAAATTGACAAGTGGGTGAAATACATTGCGATCAATCATGGTATTAGACCGCTTTCCAAACCACTAAGTAGCATGGGTTACAAAGCGTTTTATTGAATGATTAATCGCACTAACAGCTAAAAAGTTTGCCATTATAGCCAAAAAATTACAGGTATAAAACAAAAAATTAGCGTTTGCGTAACCACGTTTATAGCATTGAAGCAGAATACGTAATGCCTTTCCTTTCATATACATCATAAATCGCTTGCAGTAACGGCTGAATCAGTGGATTGGTTTGATGAGCCAACAGATTCATAAATATCGGAGCAGTGGCATTTTCATGGCGTAGGCGGTGATAATGAATTTGTGAAGTACGTACTGTTTTGAGGCTATCAGGTACAATCGTGATACCCTCACTGGCGGCCACCAAACCCAAAGCGATTTGAATATCTCGAACTTTATGGGTATTTTTGGGTTTTAGGCGATGTTGCTCAAATAAGCTCAATAAAGGATCAGTTTCTAAGCGGTCAGCTTGTTGGGGCAAAGGGGTGCGATGATACAAAATAATCGTTTCTTCCATCAGCTCTGCCAATGCCACCCCTTGGTCTGCCTGTCGACTCGCCAACGGATGAGCGATTGGCAAAGCCACCACAAAGCGTTCATGGCGTAAAAAAATTTGTCGAATAAACGAATCGGTATGCCGAAAACGACTAAACCCCACATCAATTTCCCCAGACTTGAGGGCAGTTAATTGCTGGTCGGAGCTGATTTCTACCAATTTAATATCAAGGTTGGGTAAATCGGCTTTGAGGGTCGAAATAATTTCTGGTAACAGCCCATACAGCACTGAAGCCACAAAGCCAATCGTTAGATGATTGTTTGCAATCGGTGAGGCAAAGCGTTGGGTCATTTGATTGATTTGGTCTAATTGTGCCAATAACGGCTCAATTTGTTTGAGATAAAACTCACCGACAGGCGTTAAACGTAACGGACGGTGATAACGGTCTATCAGCTCAACACCTAAACATTGTTCTAATTGTTGGACATGACGACTGAGTGACGGCTGTGAAATGCCTAGCTGTTGGGCGGTTTGGCTAAAACTGCCAAATTTTGCCACCTGTAAAAAAATTTGTAACTGTATCAGCGTGGGATAGTCAGCGATCATAAAATTATGCTATTCTACAAAAATAGAGAAAAATGGTCATTACAAAAAATAATTTTTTGGCAAGGTTTTTGCAAGATATAAATTTTAACAAGTAATAACAATTGACATAAATAACTGACAATTTTTGCCAACAATACTAACAAAAATTGCATTTTATCTCATATTTATGACATTTGATACCAAATTATAAGGAGCGATAACAAATGGCAATAAAATTTCCAAGCAAAAAACCAAAACAAGATATTTCATTGGATAACTCTCCTTATACCGCCCCTCGCACAGAAATCACCGCCATCAATACAGGCTATGATGGTCAGTATAATGACAGTAAATTCTACTCATGGAATGGACGCATTGGACGCATACAATATATTGCTTATCCTACCATGTTTGGTTTGGTTGCCATGCTGATTATGATGGTCGTGTTTATGGCAATGGGTGGTATGGCAAGCATTGCCAGTGGTAGTGTATCGGATAGCCTATCAGGTGGATTGGTTGGGTTGTTTATGTTACTGATGCTTGGCATGACGTATATTCAATTTGCCACCAGTAAACGCCGATTGAATGATTTAAATCGTACAGGTTGGTTATCGTTATTATTATTTGTCCCGATTGCTAGTTTATTGTTATATATTTATTTGTTGGCGATGAAAGGTGACGAGGGTATCAATGACTATGGGTTACCACCTGCACCACCCAGTCGAGCGACCATTATCATTGGTATCGTATTGCCGCTAGTGGGTGTGGCATTGATTGGGATTTTGGCGGCCATTGCGATTCCTGCCTATCAAGATTATGTCGAACGTGCCAAAGAGCAATCCTCACAAGTGGATGATAATAGTGCCACGACCGCACCAGTCGCCCCAACCGATACCGCCCCTGCCAGTGGCGTAATACCTGCATCCGTGGTATTGCCCTCTGTGACCACCGTCCCTGCCACCGAACCAGCCCAGTCTGCCAATGATGACTTGACAAAACCTGTGATGGTGGATAAAGAAGCCAATAAGGAAAATGGTAAAACAGCCGAAACCAAACCTAGTGATGCCCCTGCTGACGCAAAACCAACCAGTGACAAACCAGAAAAATCCAAAGGCACAGAAGTGGCATTTGCCGAACCCAATAAGCCTGCCAATAAAGCCAGTGGAAATGGCAATAGTTCTAGTATGTCGTATGAGGAATTTGTCAAAGCGTCCGAACAGCCTATTTTTGCTGATAGGTAGGATAAATAGGACTTACGCAAAAATGCCATTTGTAGGTTGGGTGGAAGAATGACACCCAACATAAACTATTGAAATTGTTGGGTATCGCAAGCTCTACCCAACCTACGATTTGGTTAAATACGTAAGTCCTAATAAATAAACTTTTATAATAGACCCATTATGATTGATAATCTTATTTACCAACAGACCCCAGAAGGCGTGGAGCTATCCTTGATGCCCGCAGGGATTCTGCCAAGGGCAGGGGCATGGATACTGGATTTTTGTATCCGTATGGGGGTGTTGTACGCCCTTAGCCTTGTGTTTGGCATGTTGGGTGATGTGGGAATGGGGTTGTTATTGATTAGCTATTTTCTGCTCGATTGGTTTTATCCTGTGTTTTTTGAGGTGTTTAGACAAGGTCAAACCATCGGTAAAAAACAGTTTGGTATTCAAGTTTGTCAAGATGATGGCACACCAATTCGCTGGCAAGCCTCAATGATTCGCAATTTGTTAAGGGTGGCGGATTTTTTGCCGTTTGGCTATTTTTCAGCGATTGTCAGTATGCTGTTTAATCCATCTTCCAAACGTTTAGGTGATATGGTGGCAGGGACGTTGGTGGTGTATGTTGAGGACGCTGAACTGGGCTATGCCATTCCTGTGGCGACTGCCGTGGCATTGCCGATGCCATTACAGCTTGATGAGCAACAGGCGATTTTGGCATTTGCTGAGCGTGCCAGTCAGTTACCTCGCCAACGTGCCAATGAGTTGGCAGAGATTTTGGACGGTGTGGCAGGCTATCAGCGTGATATGCCAAGTCATATTATCGGCTATGCCAATCAAATTATTGGGCAAGCAGGTCAAGTGGCTGATGCGGTCATTCAACAAGGGCAAAATCAACAGGGACAAAATCAACAGGGACAAAGTACCGCTCCAGCGAGGTTTTCGTCTTGAATACCACTGTGCTAAAAAATACCAATACTCATGCTAAATCGGATACCAAGCCCCAATGGCAACATCAGTCTCATGCGGTGGTGGCAGTCAAACAGGCAAGTTTTGTCAATCGTTATCAGTCGGTATGGCAACAGTTTGACCAATTATGTGAAGCATTGGGCGTGGAAATCAGCACCCAAGTGACCCAAGTCAATCACGCCAATCAGCCACATCAACATATTCAGCTCAAAACCCAAGCCAAAAAATCTGCCAAATCCACTCAACAAGCCTATCCGATGATACGGCTATACCGCCAAATTTGTCAGCATTATGCCCTTGCCAAACAACGCCATTATAGCCCCCAGTTGGTCGCCCAGTTGCACCAACGAGTAATGGTGGGTCATCAGCTAATTTATCAAACCCAATCGAGCTATATTGATAAGTTTTTGGATTTTGTGTTTTATATTTTCCCTGCACGTCTGCGTCAACATCAACGTTTGTTTTGGTTGGCATTTGCGTTGTTTTATGTGCCGTTGATTTTGATGTTAATTGGCTGTTATCTCAATCAAGAATTGATTTATAGTGTGATGTCGCCTGACCAAGTGGCGGAAATGGAGTTTATGTATAACCCTGCCAATATGAATATTGGGCGAGGTTCTGACCGCCAAGCCGACACCGATATGATGATGTTTGGGGTGTATATTTATAATAATATCAGCATCGATTTTCAGATGTATGCGTCTGGGTTGTTTGCTGGGATTGGGACGATTATCAGCACGCTTTATAATGGTGTGGTGATTGGAGCGGTGGCAGGGCATTTGACCCAGTTGGGCTATAGTGATACGTTTTGGTCATTTGTGTGTGGGCATAGTTCGTTTGAGTTGACCGCTTGTGTGATTGCCAGTACCGCAGGATTGCGACTGGCTCAAGCGTTGATTGCCCCAGCCCCTTATAGCCGTAAAGATGCCTTTCGGGTCGCAGGTAAGCAGAGTATTCAAATTTTGCTAGGTGCAGGCTTGATGACATTTTTGGCAGCCTTTATTGAGGCGTTTTGGTCGTCTTCTCAGATGATTCCCAGTGAGGTCAAATATGCGGTGGCGTTGGTATTATGGACATTGGTCGGTTATTATCTGACAATGGCAGGGCGAGGTCATCCGATAGCCGAGGCGATGACACTGGCAGAAGTGGATAGCCTTGCTAATACGCAACCTAACACTAAGACTACGACTAAGAATAAGACCCAGCAAACCGCACAACCAAACCATTTAAACGCAGAGCCTAAGGAGCAAGGCTGATGAATTTGGACAATTTGACCGTCAATGTCCGTCCGCTTCACAGCTTTCAAGCGATGGATTTGGGCTTGATGATGGCTCGCCAGTGGTTTAAGCCATTATGGGGGCTATGGTGTCGGCGGATGTTGCCTGCGTTGTTGTTGGTGGTGGGGTTTTATTTGGTAAAATGGCTATTGCCAGACAGCATTTCACTATCATGGGCATGGCTTTGGCTGTTATTATGGTGGCTAAAGCCTTATGCCGAAGTGCCGTTGGTGCTGTATTTAAGCCAGAAATTGTTTGATAGTGAGTTTGGCATTGACGACACTTGGCAGCAGGTCAAACAACTATCTGCCAAAGACAGTCTGCTGTTATTGACTCGCTATCGGTTCAGTTTTCGCCGTCAGTTATTGATGCCAATTTTGATTTTGGAACGCCAAACTCAACAACAAATGCGACAACGCCTACAAGTGTTAAGCCAGTCACAAAATAACGCCATCACGTGGCACAGCATGGGATTTAATTTGATAGAAACCTTGCTGTATATGGGGCTGTTGGCATTGGCGATGCAATTAGTTCCCCAGTCGTTGCTTGAAGATTTGCCGTGGTTTGATTGGTTTGGGCATACGCCGTTATTGATTGAGGTGCTATTATTGGGGCTGTATGTGTTGGTCATTAGTGTGTTAAGCGTGTTTTATGTCGCCAGTGGTTTTGCGGTGTATATTTGCAAACGTAGTCTGCTAGAGGGTTGGGATATTGAATTAAAATTTCGCAAACTTGCCCAACGCCATGCCCAACAGCGAGCGTCCCTATGAAGTCGAAGTTAACAGTGGGTATAACACCAGCCAATGCAAAATTTGCCATTACCGTAGCAATCACGGTGATAAACTATGTCAGCCCACAAATTAGCATGGCTTCGTCTGTTTCAACATCGGCGTTACCATTGGCTTCAACCACTAACGCCACGCCCCATGTTTCCGCACCCCATGCTTCGGCTATGTCAAGTGAACAGCAAGCTGGTGACAAAACCTTAACCACCAGCCAACAACAACTGCAAAAAATACTACGTAGTGAAGATTTTAGCCATGCCAAACCGACCAGTAAATGGGTAGAAAAAACCCCCAAACCGAAACATAAAACTCAGCATACCACCCCCAGTTGGTGGGATAATTTTTGGCAAAAAGTGGGTGATTGGTTTAAAGGTGGCTCAAAAAATAATGCCGAAGGTTTTGATATGGGGGCATTGTTGGGCGGATTGTTTAAAGGGCTGGTGTTATTGGCATTGTTGGGATTCTTTGTGTGGCTATTTCGTTATCGAGAACGTTGGCTGGCGTGGTTTAGTCGTTTGAGCCAACGAGGGGCAAAGGTATCATCTGCCAATATCAGCCACTATCTGACCGAACGCCAACAACCGCTATGGCACGACATGCCCCCACGCTCCCAACTTGCCCAAGCGGTGCGTGATTTATTGGCTCGGCAGGCGTGGTTGCCTGCGTTGTCATTGCTGTATCGAGGGACGTTGCGTGAGATTTTACAACGCCATGAACTTCCCATCACCAAAGCCACCACCGAACAGCAAAGCAGTTGGTTACTTACCAAAGCTCGCACTCGTACGCCCCAAGAAGCCGAGTATTTTAACGCCCTTGTGGGCGTGTGGTCGCAGGTGGCGTATGGGCAGAAAATGCCTCACCCACAAGATAGCACAGCAGTTCAGCAGTTATCTGAGCGGTTAAACCAATTATTACGCCAATGGCAAGCCTTATATGAATCCGCTCGCCCTGCCAATGCTCATATTGTTAATAGTCCTAAGCAAGCGGAGGGCGTGGCATGATAAATGTGTCTAAAACCTCTAATCTTGCCAACGCTGAGGCATTGGATGGGGCTAATACTCATAAAGGTAGTAGTTGGCTAAAAGAATATTGGTTTATTTTGGTATTGGTGGCGGTGGCATTGCTGATTGCAGGCTATATGGCGATGTTTTTTATTACCCATAAAAAAGTTGCCGATAAACCCATTTATCAATTGACCGCTGAAGCCAACCGTAACCGCTTGTATGCCAGTCAACTATGGCTACAGCAACAGCATAAAAAAGTTCATGTCAGCAAAGGCGAAATCGCTCATCAACAGCTAAAACAGCTTTGGCAACAGCCTGCCTCCCAAGCCAAAAACAGTGCCGTGTTACTACTGACCGTCAGTAAAAACCAACAAGCCGATATGGATAAAATGTTGGCATGGGTAGAGCGAGGCGGGCATTTGATTACGTTTTCGCAAAGTATGCTCAAAGTTCCTAACCAATCAACCACGGATAATAAAGACGCTGATAAACAAGCCGAGGCGGACGACCTTACCGAAAAGCAACACCGTTATCAACTCAACGAAAATCCGCTATTGATACATTTGGGCATTGTTCATCAACAACGTTATGATGCTCATCAAGACCTATTGAGCGAAATTGCTGAAACAAACTCTGCGACACAAACTGGCACACAACCCAGTAGTGCGTCAGTTACATCTGCCACGCCCAAAGGCTGTGATAAATGTAATGAGCTACAACTTGCCTCCAAGGTGCTAATGCGGTTGCCTATGTCATCTGAGCGTGATATCGATACCCCAAATGGCAATTTTATCGGTATGGTGCTAAATACCAAAGATTTGGGAGGATTGGTGACGGAGCAGTTTTGGCAAAAATTTCCCAAAGCCAAGCCCATAGCGGACTATGACTGGTGGAAAAAAAGCCCCCAGACCCAAAAAGACATTCAATGGCAAAGCGTGGTAAACCCATTGACCACCACCGAACAACGCCAATTTACCACCGAAGTACAAAACAACCCCAAAATTAGCCTGCCAGCGTCTGAGGCGATATTAGATGTGCAAATGGGGCAAGGGCGATTGACCATTATCAATGACAATAACGTGTTTATCAATCCCAAAGGCTTTGATATCAATGACTTGAGCGATGAGCCTAATGATAAAGATGATAAAAGTGATAAGGGTAATAAAAGTGAAACAGATGAAAATGAGGCACAAGCAAGCATTCACCTAAATCTTAGCCCAAATGTTAGCTCAAGCCCTAGTAAAAGCCACGTTGGGCAGTTATTAGTTCAATTGCCTAACTATACCGCCAATTTGGCACAGATGGATAATGCCTATCTGTTGCAGTATTTGCTTGCCAAGCGTGGCAATGTGTGGCTTGTACCAGATATTGAGGTGGCGAATTTGCCAACGTTATTATGGCAACAATTGCATTGGGCGTGTTTGGCATTTATATTGTTGTTGGTGATGGGTTATTTGGCATTACCCAAGCGGTTTGGACGTACCCAAGTGTATCAAACGGACAGCCAAACCAATATTTTTGGTTATTTTGACCATGTTGGGCAGTATTTGTGGCAGACGGATAAAGCCGAACAATTGGTGACTGCCAACCGAGAGCGACTACTCGAAAAAATCGTGGCGTATCACCCCAATTTGGTCAAGACGGTGAATGTCAATGTCATGCAAGCGGTAGATAAACTCGAAGTTTGTCGTGTGGTGGCGGATACCGTGGGAATAGGACGTAGTCAAGTGGCAGTTGCCTTGTATGACCCTTGGCAAAATGAACGAGAATTTTTAGCCATGAGCCGACAATTTGCGGTATTGAATCAGTTTTATTGATAATTTTAATGATGAGAAAAATATGGACAATCAACTTTCCCAACTTGACCCCAATCAGCCATCGCCCACCGCTCCAGTGGGCGGTGTTGGGCAATCTCGTACCAAAAACATTCAAGCCCATTTGCCCCAAGCCCAAGCCGATATCCAAGCCCTAATCGCTCAAGTCAAAAATGCGGTGATTGGGCAAACTTCGGTTATCGAAAAAATCGTGGTATGTATGTTGGCAGGGGGGCATGTATTGCTGGAAGGCGTACCGGGATTGGGTAAGACGCTATTGGTCAAAGCCATCGCCACCGCCATGACTGGGCAATATAGCCGTATTCAGTTTACCCCAGATTTGATGCCGTCTGATATCACAGGGCATACGCTATACGATATGCAAACAGGACAATGGAAAGTCCGCAAAGGGGCGGTATTTTGCAATCTATTATTGGCAGATGAAATTAACCGTGCACCTGCTAAGACCCAATCTGCCTTGCTTGAGGTGATGCAAGAACAACAAGTGACCATCGAGGGGACAAGCTACCCCATGCCACAGCCGTTTACTTGTATCGCTACCCAAAATCCGATTGAACAAGAGGGAACGTACCCTTTGCCAGAAGCCCAACTTGACCGTTTTTTGATGAACGTGTATATGGATTATCCCAGTGAACTCGAAGAAAAAACCATGCTGATAGAGATGGTGTCTGGGCAAATCGGTGATAAGCTCAATCTATCCAATGTCCAAGCGGTGATGACGCCACAACGCCTTGCCCAGTTGCAACTGCTCACCGCTCATGTACGAATGGACGAACGCATTATCCAATACGCCCTTGATATCGTGCGGTTAAGCCGTGGTTTTATGGGGATTGATTTTGGGGCAGGGTCACGGGCGGGCATGGCGTTGCTTCGGTGTGGACGTGCCAAAGCCTTGATGGCAGGGCGTGATTATGTCGTGCCAGATGACATTCGCCAAGTCACACCAGATGTACTACGCCATCGTATTACCATGACCGCAGATTATCAAATTGATGGCTACCGTATTGAGCAAGTGATTGAAAACTTGCTAAATTCGGTGAATGCTCCTAGACAATAACAGTGACCCAACAATGCCCGATATTTTCGCTCTCCTTCACACTTTTTGGCAACGCTCCCTGCAACCGCTTGCCTCACGTTTGGCATTTCGTGTCAGCCTTCGAGGGCTATGCGTGGTCAGTGGTTGGGCATTGTTAATTATTGGTTATAGTTTACTATCCTTATTACCCAATGTTGGCATTGGCAGTACCATATTAGCCAATGCGTTGCCTGTGTTAAAAGTCGTGTTATTGGCATTGACAGGGCTGTTGGCGGTGGCATTATTGTGGGATTATGCGTTATTGTGGTGGGCGACACGCTCCCATCAAGATAGCTTTATCAATGGTTTGCATATCACTCGCCAAGCCAATAACAATTTATCGGTACAAGCATGGTCAAAGGTAAGTTTAAACCTGTTTCACCCCAATCCCACGCCCATAGGCATTCACTTGATGGTGATGGATAATTACCCCCCCCAAGCCCAGTGCGAGCAACTGCCGATTATATTGACCGCCAAACAACTGGCGACCCAACCCAGTGACACTTCTCAAGCCCACCAAGCTGATATCATCAGCCAAGGTATGATGGTAAACTATCAATTATTTCCCAATCAACGAGGGTTTGGGGTGTTTGATGGGGTGGATATATTATTGCGTAGTTCATTGGGCTTGCTAAAAAAATTCGTGGCAGTCAGCGAAGCCCAAATAGCAGGCATCCACCAAGTACGAATATTGGCAAACTTTGCCGATATTGTGCAAGGGCAATTATTGGGGGTCAGTCAACATTCAAGCCTTGCAGGGTTACTCAAGCAAAAACGCCGTGGGCAAGGGCAAGATTTTCACCAAATTCGCAATTATACCGAGGGCGATAGTATTCGGCATTTGGATTGGAAAGCCACGTCACGCTACCAACGGTTGATGACTCGTGAGTTTCAAGACGAACAAGACCAACAGATTTTATTCCTGCTCGATTGTGGGCAACACATGCGACATTTACGCTTTTTTGACCCTGCCCAACGTCTAAATCAGTCTAATCTAAACATGACCAGTAGCCATCTTGACCAAGCGTTAAACGCCATGCTACTACTGGCAGAAGTCGCCAGTCGTCAAGGCGATGCCACAGGCTTTATCACCTTTGCCAGTGAGGCGGACAAGGTAATTCCACCCAAAAAAGGTCAGCAAGTGATTAGTTATTTACTCAATCAAAGTTTTGAATTACAGCCGAGTTTACAATTACCTGATTATATTGCGGTGGCTCGCACGGTTCGCACGGTACAGCGGAAACGCTCATTGCTGATTTTGATTACCAACACACGCCAAGAAGAATACAGCGAATTGACCGAAGCCTTAAAGCTATTATCTGCCAAACACGTGGTGATTTTAGCCAATCTTTACGAACAAGATTTGGCAGATTATTTAGAAAGTCGCCCAAGTGCTAGTGATGAGGCGTTGACATATCATACGGTGCAGGAATACCAAAATATGCGAGAACACCTGCATAAAAATTTGGCAGAACAAACGCATATTTATCCGATTAATTGCACGCCCAGTCAGTTGCCAAGCCTTTTGATTCATCAATATTTACTGATAAAACATCGACATCGGTTATGATAACTAAGTGAATAGTATTCAATGATAATCGGCATTTTCGTGGGTAATGTTTTGGTAACCCACGCTATGATTTGTCATGTTTTAAAAGCGTACTTATCCAAATAGGGACACACCCTATAATCACTTATTGGAACTGTTGCTGACAAAGTTCGATAAATGCCTTGCCAAAATTACGCACATCACCATCCGCACGTGTGGCAATCCAAGTCACGTGTTTGCCAAAAACTTTGGTCGGAATTTTTACCAAATTGCGATAATGTTCACCCTCAAATGCCATTTCAGCAATCGTCCCTACACCCATGCCCACGCCGACATAGGTGCTAATCACATCCGCATCTAACGCAGTCAAAACAATATTTGGCGTAATACCTACTTCACGAAACGTCTTGTCAATCGCCCCACGACCTGTAAAACCACCGTGATAAGTGACAATCGGATAATCTTGAATTACCTCGATGCTGTCAATGTTTGGCAAACTACTCAACTCATGTCCCACAGGCACAATGATATGATGATACCAGTCATAATATCGCACACAATGCAACGTATCTTTGGTCAATAGCGATTCGGTGGCGATGCCAATATCCGCCTGCCCTTGTTCGACCATATTGGCAATTGACTCTGGGTCAGCTTGATGCAAAATCAGATGCACATTGGGAAATTGTTGTTTAAACCGTTCAACCACCCATGGCAATACATAGCGAGCTTGGGTGTGGGTCGTGGCAATTGACAACTCACCAACATGTGGATTTTGATAATCAAGGGTCAAATTTTCGATGGTGCGAATTTCGACAAAGATTTTCTCGATATGTGGTAGAAGCTGTTCACCAATGGGTGATAGACCCACCAAGCGTTTACCTTGGCGGATAAATACTTCGGCTTTAAGCTGATTTTCTAATCCTGCAATGTGCTTACTTAGGCTCGATTGACTGGTGTGCAATACCTTGGCGGCCTGACTGAGATTGTAGTCATTTAGCACGGTTTGCCATACCGTTTCTAGTTGTTTTAATTGGATTTGTAAATGTCGTTGATTGATGACAATATTAATTGCCATAAGCTGATTACCTTAATTGGATGGGGTTTGTAAATAGCGTTTAAGGGCAAGGCTAACAATTTTATCCAATGATTCATTGGGGTCATGTCGGAGCAGTTGTTGGTACAAAGATTGGGCTATTTGCACATTTAATTCGACTTGTTCACCTTTAATACGTGCCAATTCTATACCAACAATTGCCCATGTATAACCTGCGTATTCGGGTTTAATCAGATGATTGGATACAGGGGTGGGTTGGGGAAGATTGGCTTCTTCTTCCATTAGCTGATGTAAGTGATGGATTAACGCCATGCGAGCATTTGACACGGCTTCAGCCATATTATTGCCTTGGGCTTCTAACATGGGAATATCAGGAAAGTTAACGAAAAAACAGCTGTCTTTTTGAAAAATCGCAATGGGATACTGCATGATTTTACCTGAGTTTTGTAAGTTATTATGAGTAAATACAGTCAATTAAACACATTGGGGGCTAGTATAGCACAATTTGGCATAAAAACAGCTTAAATTGCTAAAAAATGAATAAGGCGTTATTTTTTGTAAAAATGCAGGATTAGGTAGGGTGAATATCGGTTGATGCTTGAAAATACTTGTTTTTTCTCAAGGGTAATTTGGGTACAATAATGGATTTTATGATTTGCCATTCAATTATAGTGAATTAGATTAGGTAGGATTCTTTGGAATTTGGGCGTATTCAATACGCCCCTACAAGGTTATCTATGTTAAACGACTATAAATTGACATTTGACTTCTGCTGTGACTGAGATTGTACATGCAACTATCAACATCGACTAACCAAGGCTTGTCAACGCCCAAAAAATCTTGGTCGCAAGCATTTAAGGCGTATTTGGATAAACGTGCCTTAATCATGCTGTTTTTGGGGTTTTCGGCAGGGATTCCGATTTTATTGATTTTCTCAAGCCTATCATTATGGCTTCGTGAAGCAGGCGTTGACCGTAGTACCGTGACCATGTTTAGCTGGGCGGCGTTGGGTTATTCGTTTAAGTTTATTTGGGCCCCATTGATTGATGCCGTGCCTGTGCCGATATTAAGCGGACTGTTTGGGCGTAGGCGTGCGTGGTTGTTGGTGGCTCAAGGGCTGATTATCACGGCTATTTTGATTATGGCAAGTATCAACCCTGCCGAGCCACAAGTGCTGACCATGATGGCATTTGGCGCGGTGTTGTTGGGGTTTTCATCAGCAACCCAAGATATCGTGATTGATGCGTATCGCATTGAATTGGCAAATAGCCAAATGCAGTCAGTTTTGTCTGCGACTTATAATGCAGGTTATCGCATTGGTATGATTGTCGCAGGGGCAGGGGCGTTGTTTTTGGCAGAAGGCTTTGGTTCGGTCAAAGGGGCATATCTGTACGAGGCATGGCGAAACACTTATTGGATTATGGCAGGCGTGATGGGCGTGGGCGTGGCGACAACCTTGTTTATCCATGAGCCAACCACGCAAGTCAGCCAAGCTCGCAAAACCAGTGATTATGTGCGATTGGTGGTGGTGTTTTTATTGTCAGTCGTGGCGTTTGTGATGGCGTTTATTGGCGTAGGTCAGCTGTTGCCAGAAAGCAAGTCAGTATTGGCAAGTTTCTTGATTGAGGCGGTGAATTTACTCGTTGCTATTGCGGTGGCAGTAGGGGTGGGGACAGCCTTGGTAAAAATTGGCGTGGTGCAAAAACAAGTCGCCGTTACCACGTGGGTTGAGCCTATTTTGGATTTTTTCCGCCGTTATGGCAAAAAAGCCGTGTTATTGTTGCTATTAATTGGTCTATACCGTATCTCGGACATCGTGGCAGGCGTGATTTCCAATGTGTTTTATGAGGATATGGGGTTTAGCAAAACTGAAATTGCCACTGCCGTGAAGACCTTTGGGGTGTTGATGGTGATTGTGGGTGGTTTTGTTGGTGGTATCGTGTCACAACGCTTTCGTATCATGCAAGCCATGATGATTGGTGGTGTATTGGCGTGTTTGACCAATTTGATGTTTGTGATGCTTGCGATGCGTGGACATGATATTGTGTTTATGTACCTTGCAGTAGCGTTTGATAATTTGGCTTCAGGCTTAGCAGGGGCGGTGTTTATTGCGTTTTTATCCGCTTTGACCAATATTCGTTTTACCGCTGTCCAGTATGCGATTTTTAGTTCATTGATGACCTTAATTCCCAAAGTATTGGGCGGTTATTCTGGCACGATTGTCGATAATATGGGCTATGCGTGGTTCTTCACCTTTACCACTTTGATTGGGTTGCCGATTTTATGGTTGATTTATTTGGTGGATAAACAGGTGATGATTAGCAATACCAGTGAGCAGGATGCTAATTCTAATGGCTCGACTACGGAATGATGATGGTCACTACCAAAATATTATTGAATGAATCTAATGTCATTGATAAGTCCATCCGTCAAGCATGGCTGGGCGAATGTCTAGGCGTGGGGTTTGGGTATTTTATCAGTCATGCTGATGACCCCATTAACCCTGCGGTGTTACAACGTTATCGTACTGGATTGACACGGCTTGAACAAGGTGAGCCGTTGGCGTATGTAGTGGGTAAACAAGCCTTTTGGAAACATGAATTTATCGTCAATCAGCATACCTTGATACCACGACCCGATACGGAAGTATTGGTTGAAACGGTGATTAAGCATATTCAAAAGACTCAATCTAATAAAAATAGCCTAAGCAATTTAGTTTCTCAAACAGGGCATATGCAATACACCCCTGCAGAACCTTGTATTGATACTTCAACGCTAAAAATCTTGGATTTAGGGACGGGCACAGGCTGTATTGCGATTAGCCTTGCTAGTGAGAATCCAAATGCTTCTGTCACTGCGGTGGATTTTTCTGCCGAAGCTCTCGCTGTCGCCAAAAAAAATGCTGAGCTTAATCAAGTGTCTAATATTGAGTTTATCCAAAGTAATTGGTTTGAAGCTTTATACCCATTAACCCCAACTTTTGATATTATCGTATCCAATCCACCCTATATTGACTCTGCCGATACACATTTACAAGGCTTGACAGCCGAGCCGATTACCGCTTTGGTGGCGGATAATCATGGTTTGGCAGATATTGAGAAAATTGTGGCTACCAGTCGAGATTTTTTGACACATCATGGCTTATTGGCGATTGAGCATGGCTATGACCAAGCCGAATCAGTACAAGCGATTTTTGTAGAGAAGGGCTTTGCAAACGTGCAAACCGTCAAAGACTATGGCGGTAATGATAGGGTGACCTATGGAATTTTTGATAAAATAGCCTAAGCGATTAAATATGCAAAATCCAACACAACTGACTGATGGCGAAATGCTTCGTTATGCACGCCAAATCTTGCTAGATGGATGGGATATTGAAGCCCAAACCGCCCTCAAAAACAGCCATGTCCTTATCATTGGTATGGGTGGGCTAGGTTGTCCACTTACCGAAACACTGTGCCGTGCAGGGGTAGGGCAGTTGACCTTGATTGATGATGATGTGATTGATGAAAGCAATCTACAACGCCAATCGCTGTTTACTCCCAATGATATCGGTCAATCCAAAGCCCTCATTGCCAAACAACGTCTTAATGAAATCAATCAATTTTGCCAAGTTGAAGCTTTTCAAGATAGGCTGACAGCGAATAATTACCAAGAACTTATTAATTTTGAAAATAAAAATAGCCTAAGCAAATTAATTTGCGATTGTACCGATAATTTCAAAACACGTGACTACATTAACCAAATGGCTGTCAAGTATCGTTTACCACTTTTATCCGCATCTGCCATTGCTCAAACAGGGCAGTTGGCATTGTTTGAAGCATATCTTGAAACAGGTTGTTATCATTGTCTTTTCCACGGTGAGGGGGATGATACTCGTACTTGTGCCACCAGTGGCGTGCTTGCCAGTACTACGCAGATTATGGGGGATTTGCAAGCTCAAGTGGCGTTGACTTACTTAGGGCTTGGCAAAAATTCGATAGCTCAAACTTTGTTACTTTGGCAGGGTGAAACGATGTCGTTGCGAAAATTAAAATATAAAAAAGATACTAAATGTGAAATTTGTGGTGGCTAATTATGCAAAAATCATTGTTAAAAAAATCCCTTAACATAGCCCAACGCCTCGGCAAGACCGCCTCAGTCGCAGGATTGACAGGCTTGCGAGTGGCTCGTGGCGAAAAAATGTCGCCTGTCATGCTCAAAGAATCCTTTGAGCAACTCGGCACGACCTATATCAAAATTGGACAATTTATTGCCAGTACGCCATCGCTTTTTCCTCGTGACTATGTCGAGGCGTTTCAAGGTTGCCTTGACCAAACTACGCCATTGTCGTATAGCTATATTGAGGGCGTGTTGTGTGAGGAGCTAGCTGTTGATGGTAAAACCCTTGATGATATTTTTAGCCATATTGACCAAAATCCACTGGCTTCGGCTTCGATTGCCCAAGTGCATTCCGCCATATTAAAAAATGGCGAAAATGTGGTACTAAAGGTACAAAAACCCAATGTCGATACCATTATCGAAACCGATTTGGGCGTATTATACGGCTTTACCAAGCTGATGGAAAATATCGCACCGTCAATGAAATTTGCCAGTATTGCACCAATTATTGATGAAATTCGTCTGCGAATGTCGGCAGAAACCGACTTTTTACAAGAGGCGAAAAATATTGACGATTTTCAAGATTTTCTCAAAAAATCAGCCAATCAAAAAGTCGTTGCCCCCAATGTGTATCATGCGATTAGCACCAAAAAAGTGTTGGTGATGGAGCGTCTATATGGCGTATCGATGATTGATGATGAGGCAATGCGTCAGTATTGCCAGTATCCTGCTCAAGTGATGGCGGATACGCTGAATACGTGGTTTGCGAGCCTAATGATGTGTAATAGTTTTCATGCCGATTTGCACGCAGGTAATCTGATGTTGCTCACCGATGGGCGGATTGGGTTTATTGATTTTGGTATTGTTGGGACGCTTGAGCCAAAGGCGTGGCAAGCCAGCATCGGTATGATGGATAGCTTTGCTAAAGAGGATTATCAAGGCATGGCTCATTATATGGTCGAGATGGATATGACCCACAGCCGAGAGGTGGTGAACCTTGATGATTTGGCGGAAGATTTGCGGTCAGTGATGGGTAAGATTTTGGCGGAAGATAGTTTGTTTATCGGCAAAACCGTGGATAGAC
Organism: Moraxella sp. TY6; assembly: GCF_048551375.1. Lineage (NCBI taxonomy): Bacteria > Pseudomonadati > Pseudomonadota > Gammaproteobacteria > Moraxellales > Moraxellaceae > Moraxella > Moraxella sp. TY6. The sequence goes on from NZ_JBLYZJ010000002.1 coordinate 254,501, forward strand.
TTGACCCTACACGGCTAAAAGACCATTCGGACGAGATTAACCAAATGTTGCTAGAAATTGTGGAAGTGGGCAAGCGTCATGGTATTCATTTTCCACGGGATTTTGCGTTATTAACCAAACAGTTATTATATTTCGACCGCTTTATGAAAGTGCTTGCTCCAGAGATGGATATGTTCCATGATGCTAGAATTTCGATGATATCCTAACTTATACCAAATCCAATAAATATCGTATTCGCAAGGCATAAGCCCAATTGCTAAAACTTCAAACAGGGCGTAAGCATTACACCCCTACGACTGTGAATTTTGGGTTTGTTATTACTCTTCTTTTTGCTGTAGCCAGTTTTGATACCACTGATTAATGACTTGCATTTGTTTATTGTAGTATTGTTTATTGACCAAATTTTTTTCAAGTTTTACTTGGCGTTGGAGCGTGTCAATGATTTGGCGTGTCAAAATTTCCATCGACAATACCGAGATATCCACCACTGCACGGCTACTAAGTTCCACAAAAAAATTCGCCCAGTGCGTCATCAAGGTTTGCTGTAGTTCATACGGCAAGCCTGCCAAAATAAAATGGGCTTTGGCATTAATTACTTGATATTCACTTAACGCCACAGCGTCAGATAGGCTTTGAGGGGGCGGTTGTGTGTGTTGTAAGGTGGTTTGTAATTGCACCAAGGCGGATTGGATTTGTTGAATATAATCGACTAATAAACAGGTGTTATCATCAAATAAGCTGACCCACGTTGGTGGGGTGATGGGATGGTTGGCAAGGTGTTGGGCGGTTTTTTGTTGACGTTCGGCTTCGTGCTGTGCCAATTTTTCGGCTTGTTGTGAGTCATCCAGGTCGTGTAATTGTTTGGCGGTGAGTTTTTTGGGGGCAAAAAATGCCACTTGGTCAGCTTGAGATAAACTAAAAATCTGTTGGATTAAAGCTTGATTGCGTTGGTCATTAATTTTTTCACCCAAAATTTCTGGTTGGTATAAAAAACACAATTGAAGCACCAACGTTGGCGTTAGGTTTGAAACGAAATTTAGCAACGCATCTTGGGCAACGGTGGCTTGTTTGCGTTTGCCCAGTCCCATGCGGTTGCGAATATCTTCACGCAATAACCAACTATAGCTACCTTTGGGCAGTTTTTTGGTTAATTCAAAAACTTCGGCATTGATTTTAGCACGCCCTTCCGCCAAATTGATGTCGTGACGGCGACTTAAAATCAAAAATACATATTGTGATAATGGCGTGGCGTTGGCGATTTGTTGTTGCATCGCTATCGCCCCAAATGTCCGCACAAAGCTATCTGGGTCATGGTTATCAGGTAGGCTCAAAAATCGCAATTCTTTGCCATCGGTAAGGGCAGGCAAACCGACTTCCATCGCTCGCCATGAGGCTTTTTGCCCTGCATTATCGCCATCAAAGCTCAACGTTAGTACAGGATTGAGTTGTAGTAACTTTTCGATTTGACTGGTGGCAATCGCTGTCCCCATCGAGGCGACCGCCCCATACACGCCCGCCTGATGTAGACTAATCACATCCATATAGCCTTCGACCACGAGCCAATCTTTGGCCTTTGCCTTACGTCCCTCGTATAGCCCATATAAAACGTGCTGTTTGTGAAATACTGGCGAGTCGCTGGAGTTGATATATTTGGGCATATCCTCATCATTGAGTGACCGCCCTGCAAAGCCAATCACACGCCCTTGGTTATCACGAATGGGAAAAATCACCCGATGACGCAACAGGTCAAAATCCTTGCCTGATTGGGAGGTGCGTACCAGTCCGAGCATCTTCAGCCCATCAATATCTCGTGGAAAGGCTTGCTCAAGGTGTTGCCAACCTTGGGGAGCATAGCCCAACCCAAATTCTGCAATGGTGGCATCTGTCAAACCACGTTGTTTAAAATAACCCAACGCCTGTGCATTAGTGGTCAGTTGTTGTTGGTAAAATAGGCTGATTTTTTGTAATAAATCATATAAACTGCTTGAGCCATCGACTTGCTCTAACACTTCAAAGTTTTGCAACCCACCCAAGTTATAATCAGTAAAATCTGCAAAACCCTCATTAAATCCAGTATCAAAACTGGTCGGCGTATTGGCTAAATCTTGAATGTTAAAATAATCATAAACATTGAGGTTATGGTTTAAATTATCATTAGGGCTGGGGTTTGCATGGTCAAAATGATGCTCAAAGCCATTATTTGCTGTATTCGCTTTGGTGGTTTTGGGCAAAGTACGGCGTTGATAGGTGTGTCTTTTTTGTAATGGTTCTTTGGGTAAATCAATGCCTGTTTGACGTGACAGCTCTTGCAACGCCTCGCCAGCCGTGAGGTTTTCGTATTCTTTTAGAAAGGTGAGGGCATTGCCTTTTGCCCCACAGCCAAAGCAGTTGTATAACCCTTTGGCTGGGCTGACATAAAAAGAAGCGGTTTTTTCGCCATGAAACGGACAACACCCTTTAAACTCATTGCCAGAGCGTTTGAGTTCAACGTGCCTGCCGATAATTTTGAGGATATCTGCATGGGCGATGATTTGTTCAATGATGTGATTGCTCATAGCCCTATCAATGTTTGTATTTTATATGTTTAAATCAGAAATAATTTTTTGGAATTTTGGGCGTATACAATACACCCCTACAAAACATGTCTTAATTTTAATTTAAACAACGATAATAGTTGGAATAATTAAGGGCGTAATGATTACGCCCCTATTTGGTATGGTTTGGGTTTGTTATTATACCCAATTAACACCGATTGATAAAACCTTTCGTTTTAACCTTCGGTTATTTTTTCTCTTTGACTTCGTTGGTGGTATCTGCTGGCAATGCCAAACCTAGATTGACCTTTTTGGGTTGCGTTAGGTTAGTGGTGCTATCGCTATCATCATTTTGGGTGGTAGTTGGCAATCGCAGGCTGTTGACTTGTTGCAAGCTTTGAATGACTTGTGGTTCGGTCGCCCCTGTATAGTTGGTGTTTTGTTGGATATCGCCATTGGTTGAGTTTTTACCCAACACACCTAAAGTAACTTTATTTAGCCAATCTGACCCTGTGCGAGCGTTGTCGATTTTTACATTACCTTGACTATCTAATAGTTGCGGATAATTGATTTTTAACAAGTTTTTATATTGATTGGCGGTGTCAGTCATGCCAAGTTTGTCGTAGCTGTATGCCATGGTAGCGATGGATTCTGGCACAGCTTCGCTTTGTGGGAAGTATTGGAACACCCATTTGGCACGGTTGGCAGAAGCGAGGTAGGCTTTGCGTTTGATGTACCAGCGTGCGGTGTCCATTTCGCTTTCGGCAAGTTGGTTGTAAATATATCGCATACGCAAGGCTGAATCAGGGGCGTAAGGGCTGTTTGGGAATTTGGCAATTAATTGTTGGAAGTTTTCAAAGGCAAGTTTTGAATAGCCCATGTCACGGTGAGCAGGGTTTAGTTTGGTATATTTCATAATACCACTACTCCCTGTTTGCATATTGGCAACGCCTCGCACATAGTAGGCATAGCTGACTTGCGGATTGGTTGGGTAAGATTTGATAAAGGTTTCGGCACTTGCCACGGCATCAATATAATCGTTATGTTGGAACTGGGCATACATCAAGTCAAGCAAGGCTTGTTCGCTGTAATCACCCACAGGGTAAAACGTGCGTAAATCGGTCAATTCGGCGGTGGCTCTGGCGTAGTTGCCTTTATCCAAGTTTTGTTTGGCAGAATCGTAGTAGCCTTTTTCGCTTTTTTGGGCTTTTTCGGCTTTGATTTCGTCTTTGCCACCAAATAATTTGCCATTTTTTAGGGTTTGACAACCTGTCATCCCACTCAAGGCAACGGCTAGAATGGTCAATGTGGCAACTTTTGACAAGGGTTTTGACACAGAATTTACAGAATACATAGATACCTCTTTGGTACTTCTTTATCAGTATTGATAATAAAAAATCAATTATAGGCAATAAAAATTTCGCTAAGTCTAGCATGAAACGTTATACTTTGTGACCTGCTAAATGTTAATTATTTTTACAAGTCTTGCCAATTGGAACTCTGCACCATGCCAAATACCACGCAACCCATTGATTTATCATCTAATAATTTTGAAAATGATATCCAAGCCGAAGGATGTATGCAATACGCCCCTACGGATACTGCAACTGACACTAGCGACATGATAGATGAAATAATAGATGAAACGGATGAGGAAGATAATTTATCACTTGATGAGAGTAATAATGACAATACTTGCCCAACTTATCAGCGTCAATATGTGGTTAATGAAGGTGATTTTGGCGAACGCATTGATAAAATTGCAACCCAAGCGTTTGCCGATTTTTCTCGTGAACAAATCAAAACGTGGCTTGATACAGGCGAGCTTACCGTCAATGGTAAAGCCGAAAAGCCCAAATACCGCCTCAAACAAGGTGATGTACTGGAGCTGAACGCCACGCCAGCCGAAGCCCAACAGGATTTGCCCGAAAATATTCCGCTTGATATCGTTTATGAAGATGATGCCGTCTTGGTGATTAACAAGCCTGTTGGTATGGTCGTCCATGCAGGGGCAGGTAATTGGTCAGGTACGCTGGTCAATGCCTTGCTGTACCATTATCCCAATAGTCGCACTTTGCCGAGGGCGGGCTTGGTGCATCGGATTGATAAAGAAACATCAGGGTTATTGATTATCGCCAAAGACAGCCAAAGCCAACTCCATTTGATTAACCAACTCAAAGATAAATCGGTGTATCGCCATTATCAAGCCCTTGTATTGGCAACGCCGAGTGAACTTATCAAACATCGCACAATCGAAGCCCCCATCGGTCGCCATCCCACCCAACGCACCAAAATGGCAGTGGTAGGTAATGGCAAACCTGCGGTGACGCATATTGATAACATTGAAGCCATTTGTGAAGGCGTGTGTTTGGTCAGTGTGCGACTGGAAACTGGTCGTACTCATCAAATTCGAGTGCATTTATCCCATCTTGGCTTTTCGCTATTGGGCGACCCTGTGTACGGCAATGCTCGCAAAATGGCGATTTTGTTAAAACAACTGGACGATGAGCCAAAAGCGATCGTACAACAGTTTCAGCGTCAAGCCTTACACGCCTTTGAGCTTGGCTTTATTCACCCAAAAACAGGCGAAAACATTGCCGTCAAAGCCCCTTTGCCACATGATATGCAACAATTAATTGAGGTTTTGCAATAAGGGGCGGAATACTTACGCCTTGCTCAACACCTTATCTAACCTGAACTCGGGATAAGAATTATTAGCATTTTCCATACAATCCCCCTAAATCCCCCTTTTAAAAAGGGGGACTTGCCCACCGTTTTAGTCTAAGTTATGGGGGTATAGCCCCCTCTTTCGTAAAGAGGGGGTTGGGGGAGATTTAAATGATAGTCATATCAATGGCTTATAATTTTTATTAACCTGAACTCAGGTTATCTAGTAACTTGGCGTATGCAATACGCCCCTACGACTCATTATCTTTTGGTGTTAATTCACATATTTTTTGATATCTTATTGTTTTCTTGGGCGGTGTGGTTTATGCTTATTAGTTGAATAAGCGATTTAACAAGCAAGTCGTAATCAAAAGGAGCAATTTATGTTTTCACACGTTGAACCGTATGCAGGCGACCCGATTTTGGGTCTGATGGACAAATATAAACAAGACCCTCGTGACACCAAAGTCAATCTTGGTGTGGGCGTGTACTATGATGACGCAGGTACATTGCCTGTACTCAACTGCGTACAAAAAGCCGAAGCCCAAATCGCCAATCCACCAAAACCACGCCCTTATCTACCAATGGATGGATTGGTTGGCTACCGTACCGCTTGCCAACACTTGCTATTTGGCAAAGACAGCCAAGTGCTAAAAGACAACCGTGTGGCAACTGCTCAAACCTTGGGTGGTTCTGGTGCATTAAAAGTCGGTGCAGACTTTATTCACAAATGGTTTCCACAAGCTAAATGCTATGTGTCAAAACCAACATGGGGCAACCATATCAGTATCTTTGAAGGGGCTGGCTTTGAAGTGGGCGAATACCCATATTATGATGCAAGCACCAACGGTATCAAATTTGACGAAATGTTGGCGTTTTTAAACACTTTACAAGCCAATGACGTTGTGTTGCTTCATCCATGTTGCCACAACCCAACAGGCGTTGACCTAAGCAATGAGCAGTGGGACAAAGTCCTTGAAGTCGTTAAGTCTAAAAACCTAATCGCCTTTATGGATATTGCTTATCAAGGCTTTGGCAAAGACATGGACAGCGATGCGTATGCCATCCGCAAAGCGGTGGATATGGGGCTAAACTTCTTTGTTAGTAACTCATTCTCAAAAAATCTATCATTGTATGGTGAGCGTGTTGGCGGTTTATCCGTGGTTTGTCAAGACCAAGCCCATGCAAGCCTTGTGCAAGGTCAATTACAAGCCACCATCCGCCGTATCTACTCAAGCCCACCTTCGCATGGCGGTCATATCGTGGATATCGTGATGAATGACCAAGCCTTGTTTGATGAATGGGTGCTAGAAGTATATGAAATGCGTGACCGTATCAAACTCATGCGTCAAAAACTGCGTGACGTGCTAGAAAGCAAAATCCCAGACCGTAGCTTTGAATATATCACCAATCAAAACGGTATGTTTAGCTACACTGGCCTAAATGCTGACCAAGTGGCTCGTATCATTGCAGATTATGGCGTGTATATGGTGTCGAATGGACGTATCTCGGTCGCTGGCTTGAACTCTAGCAATGTCGATTATGTTGCTAATGCGATGGCGGAAGTGTTAAAAGCCTAAAGATTGATTACGCATTAGTGATTGTACAAAGCAATAAAAACCCTTAAAGTACGCTTTAAGGGTTTTTTCACAAATAATAGCCAACATGATGAACAAAAAACAATTTCCCAAAGGCATACAAACTTTCTCTGACATCCGTAATGGTGACTACTATTATGTGGATAAAACGCCTTATATCCTCGCCATGCTCAAAGAAAAGTATATTTTTTTATCACGTCCTAGACGATTTGGCAAAAGCCTGACGTTATCTACGATTGATGAATTATTTAGGGGCAATAAAGCCCTATTTACTGGGTTGTATGCTGAACAGCATTGGCAGTGGGATAAAAATTATCCGATTATTCGCCTTAATTTTGCTTTGAATTTGACCTTTGACAGTGAATATTTACAACAGTCATTAAGCGAACAACTAAGCAATCTTGAACGTCAGTTTGGGATGACTGCCATTCATCAAACGTTAAGTGGACGTTTTAATGACCTTATCGAAACGGTGGCAACCCAACATCAAAGCCAAGTCGTGATTTTGGTGGATGAATATGATAAGCCAATTTTGGATAATTTAACGAACAAGGATGAAGCCATCAAAGTTCGAGATAAGTTGCGAGATTTTTATGGGGTGATTAAAGGGGCGGATAAATACATTCGCTTTGCGATGTTGACTGGGGTGTCAAAATTTAGCAAAGTCAATCTTTTTTCTGGGCTAAATAATTTGACCGATATTACCTTAGAGCCAGAATATTCGGCATTGTGTGGCTATACCCAAGCTGAATTGGAATCGGTATTTGCTCCAGAGCTTGATGGGGTGGATTTGAATGAGGTCAAACGTTGGTACAACGGCTACAACTGGACAGGCGAGAGCGTTTATAATCCGTATGATATTTTGTTGTTCTTGTCCAGCTCTCAAAAAATGTTTAAGCCGTATTGGTTTGAAACAGGGTCAGCGACTTTTTTGATGGATATGCTGGCGAATCATCAGCTTGATATGACGGTCATCAAAAACAGCCTTACCACAGACATTGCTTTATCTCGCTTTGATGTGGGAGATATTTCGCCGATTGCTTTGATGTTTCAAACAGGCTATTTGACCATTGATAAGGTGTTACAATTGCCATTTGGGGTGAATTATACGTTAAAATTTCCCAATATCGAAGTTCAACAAACCTTGAATCATCTTGTTTTAGAGAAATATGCTCATCTTGATGATAGTTTTATTAATCATCATAAAAATCCACTTTATATGAGTTTTCTCAATGATGATTTGCCGTTGATGGTCGAAACAGTCACCAGTTTTTTTGCAGGGATTCCCTATCATTGGCATAGCAATAACAATATTGCCCATTTTGAGGGGTATTGGGCAAGTGTGTTTTATGCGTATTTTGCCAGTATTGGCTTACACATTCATGTGGAAGAACCCACCAAAAATGGACGCATGGATATGACAGTGATTTTTGCCAATCGTGTGTATATCTTTGAATTTAAAGTGATTAATAATAAGGTGCAGGCAGGCTCGGCATTGGCACAAATTAAAGCCAAAAACTATGCCCAAAAATATCAAGGATTTGGGCAAGTGTATGAAATTGGGGTGGAATTTGATGAACATAGCCGTGATATAACATTTGAATTTTAGCCTTTATAGTCATTTAAATTAACAATAAGACCCGTTTTGTAGGGGCGTATTGCATACGCCCAAAATCTCAAAGTGTTATTCTTGATTTAATTCACTATAAATTGTAGCCATAAACAAGCAATAATCACCCCTATTTTTCACCAAATTTTCATAAAAAACCTTGCAAAAGCCATTATCTTTTGTTGTCATAAGTCGTAGAATACCCAAGACTGATTAGGATATCTTTTATGTACCCAAATACCCAACCCACGCCTGCCTTTCGTGAAATCGACTACGGCAACAATGTCGCCCAACGCACCCTTTGTGTACTGGTGCTTGACCTATCAGGCTCAATGGCAATCCAAGCAGGCGGTGGCACACACCAAGCCAATGGCAAACGCCGAATTGATATGTTAAATGAAGGCATTGAGGCGTTTTATAACGACCTGATGAAAGACGAAACCGCTCGCAACCGTGTACGGCTTGCCATCGTTATCGTGGGCGGGGTCAATGATACGGCTGAATTGATGATGGACTGGACGGATGCGATTGACTTTTTTCCCATCAAATTCCGAGAAAATGGCATGACCCCACTGGGGCAAGGGATGTTGTTGGCGTTGAATTTGATTGAGCAAGAACGCCTTAATCTGCGTGATAACGGTATCAACTACACACGCCCTTGGATAATGGCACTCACTGATGGTCTGCCTACCGATAGCCAAGATATTTGGCAAGTCGCTACCCAACAATGCCAACAAGCCGAGCAGAATGGGCAATGCGTAATTTACCCCATCGCCATTGACGCAGGGGTGCAGGAGGTCAATATGCTGTCGCAACTGTCGGTATTAACCCCACCTGTGCAGTTAAACTCGGTGAAATTTGTTGAATTTTTCGTGTGGTTATCTGCTAGTCTAAAAACCGTGTCGCAATCTGCACCGGGGGACACCGTGCAATTGGGCAGTATCTCACCGTGGGCAACCGTGCGGAGTTAATATGACAAACGACAATCTTTCACCCACGACCACACCAATTTGGCAAGTCTTTGGTGCGTCAAGCATTGGTAAATCACACCTTGATACAGGCTTGCCCAATCAAGACCATGTGTTTTTTCAGCAATACCCTGAGTTTAGCGTAGCTGTGGTGTGTGATGGGGCTGGCTCGGCAAAATTTAGCCAACAAGGGTCGGAATTTTTTAGCCATCATGTCAGCCGATTGCTTGCCAAACTGGCTCGTGAATATGGCAGTGAAGTCGCCCAAACGATTTATAAAAACAACTTATTGTTGGGTTTTAATGAGATTCGCCAAAAATTGGTGCATGAATTGCCGTCCGACCGCCATTTGCGTGATTATCATACGACTTTGACAGGCGTGGTGATATGGCATACTGGCTCAAAAGCAGTCTTGGTGCAAGTGGGGGATAGTCCGCTATTGACCAGTGAATTTGCAGTGACGGCCCAAACGGTGGATTATTTTAAGCAAATTCAACTATTTGGCGATGATAGTAAAAACGAATATGTCAATGAAACGCATTTTATCACCCAAGATAATTGGCAAGATTTTTTGCGTATTCAATGGCTGGATGTTAGCAAGGTCGATTGTATCGCCTTGATGTCGGACGGTTGTGCGGATTTGGTACTTGAGGGGGCGAGCCAAACGCCACAGGTTTACCGCCCATTTTTTGGCAATTTATTATTTAATGTTTGCCAAAGCCCAACGCTTGAACAAGGCAATGCCTTGATTGAACAGGCCCTTGCCAATCCTGCGACTTATCGTTTGACAGGGGATGATAAGTCATTGATTATTTTGTTAAAAAATCCCAATCAGTATCAAGGGCTTGAGCCGTTAATTGAACCATCAATCTCAGTGGAAACGGTTAAAACCAATATCGCACCATCTACGCAAGTTGCTCAAAACGCTCAAAGTAATAGCGTTTGGACAAATAATTCTGCGGTATCAAATCATCAGCCGAGTGCCACTGGTTTTAATCAAATTGCCAATCCCAACCAAAACCAATCCGCCCAACTGCCGACCGATTCGCTACCCAAGCCATTACCCCAAGCTGTGCCAATCAGTGAAACTGGCAAGCAACGCCGAAACACTGCCCTATTAGCGAGTATTGCTGTGTTAGCAGGGGCGGGGACGTTGGTCGGGTTGAATTTTGATAAAATTCAACAGCTTATTAACTCTAAACAAATCGCTGTTTCTGCACCCCCCAAAAAAACTGCACCCAATTTACCGCCTTTGACTTTTAGCCCAACCAATCAAGCATTTAGCCTAAATACGGATTTGCAGATTGGCAATGTCAGTCCGCATTTTTTTATCCAAATGGTGATGGCGATTCCCAAAAATATGCCTGCTAATCATTTGCCGTTATTTGACGGTCATAAAAATGCTGTCGATACCACATTAATAAATCCCAATCGTTTACCATTTAATCAATCGTCTAATGATGAAAAAAATGATATTTTAGAGCAACGTTTATCACTTGATTATCAGTTTAAATGTGAGCCGATTTTGCCAAAAAATCAGTCAATGTATCAGCCTTTTGGGATAAACTTTTTACCAGATAAAGATTACCAATATTGCCGAATTGATTTGAAAGCCCCACAAAATCCCAGTTTTAATTTTGTTCTCGATTCTAAATTTAGCCATGTTTTGATTAGTGGTGGGGTCGGTCAAATGTTAGGACATGAAACCACACCGTCTATTGACAAGCAAAAGCAACAATTAGGCGATAAATATTCTCATATTATGTTGTATTATTTACCATCCAGTTTTTCTGCTAAGAAAACCAATAACTAATTGTTAATCAAGAGATTTTTATGCCGTATTTGCTCAATCAACATCAAACCATCACGCTTGATATTCAACCAAGCCAAGAAATTGGGGCAGGAGGCATGGGCGTGGTGTATCGAATTGGCAATTTGTTTGGCAATGGCAATTTAGTGGCGAAAATTTTTAAAAACCCAAAAGACCCTAAAAACCCAAGCAAAGCCAAACTGCAAGCCATGCTCAACCGCCCACCCGAACACGTTTATGAGGTGATTAATGGTGTGGGCTACACCCAATTTGCGTGGGTGCAATATTTGATTTTTGAGGATGATGGCTCGCTGGTTGGCTATGCCATGCCAGAGTTGGACTTTGACCGCTCGCTGTCGCTCAACCCCTTTATGTACCCACGAGAGGCGGAACGGCTGACCGATTACCAAAAAAGCCTCAACTATCGTGTGCAATTATGTGCCAATATCAGTGCATTAATGGCGGATTTGCACGCTCACGGTCATGCGTTTATTGATTTTAAAGAACAAAATCTACGACTGTTACCTGAGCCGAAAACAGGCATAAATGATGATTTTAAAGGCTTTATTGTCGGCTTTGTTGATTGTGATAGTTTTCGAGTGACAGGGCAGGACGGTACGGTTTACCCAAGCCCTGTGATTTCGCCAGAGATGACCAGTCCAGAATATCACGAGCATAAAGACATTAGTTTGCTAGATGAAAAACATGACCGATTTGTGTTGGCGATTGAGCTGTTTAAAATTCTCAATTATGGCATTCATCCGTTTTATTTTATTCCGCTATCCGACAGGCTAAAAAACTTAAGCCATCGAGATACCGACCAATTTATCAAAGAACGCCTATATGCCTATGGGCTAAACTCACATAGCGAAATTGCACCGCTCAAAGCCAGTATCCATGCGTGTTGGGACGATGCGACCAGAGTGATGTTTGACAAGGCATTTTTATCAACTGACCCAAATGACAGACCGACAGCCGAGCAATGGGAAGACCATTTGCGAGGGCTGTTAAATGGTCGGCAATTTGTGATTTGTGAAAATTTTCCCAATGATGCCAGTCATATTCACTTTGTCGGCAAGCCCTGCCACCGTTGTTTGACGTTGCAAAAGCAACAAAATTTTGCCAATAACGCAATCCTTGATAAGGGTAATATTGCCAATCCCAACACGCCTGCCCAACCTGTGCAACATTCAACAGTACCGCCAACTACGGCAAACCCTTGGTTAACTGTCCCCAATCATGTGGCTACGCCCATTCAGCCTAACACCAACGATGAGGCTATGCCTACGCCCGTGATAGCGGATACAGACGCTTTGGCAAAAAATCGTGACTATGAAAAATCATTATCAGGGCAATCTTCAACAATAAGCCAAGCCAGTGTCAATTCTACTATATCAATACCTGTCGCCCCTGTGGAAGTGGTTAATACTGAACCTCATCCGCAAACGGAAACTTTGCAACAAACCGCTACGCAAGTCGTTAATGAAACGCCTACAAGTAACCAACCTGTCGAGCCAACCCCAGTCAATTCCCCAAATGACGCTAATGTTTCCAGTAACAAATCCAATAAATGGTTGGCAATTCCATTGGCTTTGGGGGTGATTGCTGTGGGGGGCTATGGCTTGTCAAAAATGGGCAAAAACGACCCGCCTACCCCCAATCCAGACAACAAGGGCAATGTCGTCACCGTAACTGCCGACCCCAATGCCTATAAAAGCATTACCAATGAACTACCGCAAGCCAAACAGCAAATCAATGATGGTTTGGCAAAAGTAGGCGTGATGGATAACACGGCGACTGCCAAAACCATTAGCGATAAGCAAGGCGAACAGCTATATGCCGATACGCTAGACCTTGACCCCAAGTTTTTTGAAGCGGTGCGAGAAGTGGCACAGCAAGGCGAACCCAATCTAAACGGCTTGCAACAAGTCGCCTTTAGCCAAAATATTGACGAAACCAAATCCCTAGCATTGGGGTCATTCCGTGATGCGGATATGCGGTATTTTGCCAAAATGCCTGTCAATAAAGACCTTGCTAAACAGCTTAATGAATCTGCAAAAATTTACTATTGGAAGAAAAAAGACCCAAAATCTGCCCTGTATTTGCAAGCCCAAGCAGTCAAAAACAGCCCCAATCAAGGCGAATATGTGGCGAATTTGGCGTTTTATTTGGTCAAAAATAATTATCCGTTTGCCAAAGATTTTGTGTTGTACGCCTTGCAAACACCGAGGGATAGCAATAAATTTCCCAATACTTATATGATTGAGTTAGCCTCAGCGATGGCTGTCAAACAGGGCGATGAGCAAGGAGCGATAGGGGCGTTGTTGGCACAGTATTACACCGCAGACGATAAAGCCAAACGCTGTCAAAATATGCTCAAATATCCACAGACATACCCAGAGCTTGTGCCGATTGCGGAAAAGGCGTTTGTGGTGATTGATGAGCAGAATAATGATGGCGTGGCGGTCGCACCTGAAGCGTGTTTGCCACCATTAAATTGGGCGAATTAAAACTGGTATTTAAAAAGGGTTTATGAATGAAAATTATTTGTCAAAGTTGTTATCAAGTATTACCAAAAACCGCAGTGATGTGTCCCAACTGTGGCGGACGCACGTTTGTCCCTGAAAATTCATTTTCCCAAGCCCCTTCCCCAGCCTCAATGAATACCACGGCTAGCAATCCGCCACCAGTAACGCCCCCACCAACGCCAATGGCTGAACCAACACAAACGCCTGTTTATGCCCAACCCAATTATAACCAACCCCAAACAGCGTATCAAGCCGAGCCTACTTACGAAGCTAGCCCTCATCCAAGCTATAACAATTCAGCTTACGCCAACCCCAACACTAACCAAAGCTATGATGACGCTGGCTATGCGACCAATAATGCTAATACCGCTAGCCCCGCTTATCCGAGTTATGACCCTGCTCCACAAGCCAACAACTACTCAACTTATCCAACGTATCCAACCCAAGCCACGCCTTTACCACCTGCCCTGTATGGCAAAGGCAGTAATAAACAGGCTCATACCATGTTGTATGCAGGGTTTTTTAAGCGTGGATTTGCGTTCGTTTTTGATGTGGTGTTGATGGGGTTGTTGTTGGCATTGGGTTATCAGTTGGGTTTGCCAGCGATTGAACAGCAATGGAATTTTAAGCCGTTAAACGACCAAACTTTGGCATTGATTGGTTTTGGGATTTATTTGTTTTATATGACGTTTTTGACTTGTTTTGCTCGCCAAGCGACCATTGGCAAAGTGATTATGGGGCTTTGGGTGTTTGGGATGCAGGGGCAACGTGTTAATTTTTTCCATGCTTTGATTCGAGAAACACTCAAGCTAATATTATTGCCGTTTGCGTTTATGATGTGGTTTACCGCTCGTAAGCAGACATTGCATGATTTGATTGCACGGACGGTGGTATTGTATGACCCTAATTAAACGCCTCCCAACCACAGGGAAAAAAACCAACGCCCAAATCGCCAAAGAAATCACGCTATTGGCAATCGTTTGGCTGATTCTGATTGTCGCCTTTATCTTGGCAGGCTATGGCAACTCTCCCAAATTTAACCGCTATCAACTCGAATGGTTAAGCTACACCGATAGTGTCAACCGCACCACCTTACTCAAAGACACTTGCGGTCAAGACCTTATCACCACACTCTATGAAAACCGCAATAACCCCAATTTTACCACCGCTCAAGCCTGTGCTAAAGCCAAAGAAGCCCTTCCACAAGCCAAACAACAACTTGCCACCATTCAATCCGCTTTGGCTCAAAGTTGGCAAACCCAAGGCAAATCGCAACGCCAAACCGAACTGGTCGAAAACGAAACCAATATTGAACTGGGGGCAAATAGCCTAACGTCTCGCCAAGATTGGCTCAATCTTAACGCCAACGGACAGCTTGACAGCCTAAACCGCCTACAAGCATTAAAGACCGACAATCTCAATCCGCAAGATATCGCTCTTGCTACGCTTGCGGTAGCGGACGGTAATCGGCGGTTTCCGTATAGCCGACTGTTTGCTAATCAGCCACAAGTTGCCAAGCTATTCAATCAATCTGCCAGTGATGTCGCAGGTGTGTACGAGGCTAACGCTAACCACGCCAAAGCCGAACAAGCTCGTAACCTATTGCCGATGATTGGTAATCCCAAACATTTTGGCTTACTCACGCAAGTGTTTGTGTGGTCGTGGGTGACCTTATTGCTATTGGTGCTATCACGCACACAAAACCCTGTCAGTTATGTGCCGATGGCGGTAACGGCTTGGGGCTTGGTGGTGGCAGGCGTGAGCCACACGGTCATCGCACCCATGATGGTGGGGGTGGGTGTGTTTTGTGTGGGAGTGTTGCTCACGGTGCTTACCCTGTTTTCCCCTGCAAGACGACTTGCCAGCCGATTTGCCGATAACCGTGAAGTGAGTGCCTCAGCGTGGATTTATCCGTTATTTGTTGGGTTTATCACTTTTGGGTTGCTGATTTTGTTTGATTTAAGCGGACGCAGTTATTTATCACTTCGCTATATTTTTCTTAATCATTTCAAAGATATATTTTGGGCGTTTGTGCTTGTCAGCCTTGCTCGCCCCATCAGTGGCGTGGTGGCTTGGGGGCTAAAAACCATCGTTGCCAACAATATGCTCCATTTATATTGGCATGATATTAAAGCCCAGTTTAAAAAAGCCGTGGCATGGCTTGGCATGATGGCGGTAGCGTATCTTGGCTTGGCGGTAGCGATTCATAGCGACAGTGCCAAAGTTGCCGAATTGTCCAAAATTTGGCTAATGGTATTTTTGGGCGTGTTTTTGGCGATTAACCAACGTGGCTTGATTAACCATCTGTTTTTCCGCTCCAAAAAAATGACCGCCTTGCTGTTATTTGCGGTGGTGTTGCCCTTTATCGCCCTTGCGATTGCCAATGAAAAAGGCACGATGTTGGTGTTTTTATTTATGTTTACCTTTTTGGTGGGCGTGGCATTGTCCAACAAAATTTTCCAAATGGGCGGGCGAGGCTATATCATTGGCGTGTTGTCGAGTACCGCTATTTTGCTGTTATTGATGATGGGCTTGGTGAATCTAAGCGGTTTTGACGCTCGCACGGCAGAGCGTGTCAATGCGTGGGTCAATCCGTTTGTGGCGACCAACGACCAAATGGCGATTTTGCATTGGTTTCGTGATAGCGTGCCGATGCTGGGCTATGGTTTTGGCGATATTCCTTGGTGTGGCTATCATTTGTCAGGCTGTCAAGGCGTACCGCTACAGATGCAGAGCGACTATACGATTACATCGGTGATGGCGGTGGTGGGGATTCCGCTGTCGGTGGCTTTGATGGCGGTGTATTTTGGCTGGCTGGTGCTGATTGCTCGTCAGCAGATGGCGTATGCCAGTGAGCAGGTGAAATCTCGCTTGTTGTCTGGGGGGTATTTTCTGCTCGCTTGGGTGATTTTGTTGTGGGTGGTGATTTCGGTATTTCAGGCATTGGTGACGATTTCTGGGAATTTAGGGATTTTGCCGTTGACTGGGGTGACGTTGCCGTTTTTGAGTTATGGGACGAGTAATTTGTGGCTTAATTCGGTGCTATTGAGTTTGGCGTTGTTTCAGCCAAAGTTGATGTTGGGTGACAATAAATGATTAAGTACGACAGAACCTTTTATTATTGTGATGTACTGGTTGAAATTACCCTATTTGGCTGTGATGAGCAAAATAAAATTGGTCGGCGAACACCTATCATCACAGGCTATAGACCGAATCATTGGTTTGGTGACTATCATACAGCTGATAGTAAAACCTGTAAAAGTTTTTTGATGGGAAATATTGAGTTATTAGAACATGAGGAGTTAGAGCCTACACAGACAGGACTGGCTGAAGTTTGCTTTTGTTCCATCGCTAGCAATATTGATAAATTAAAAGTGGGTTTTGAATGGCAAATGTTTGAAGCCCCTAGATTGATAGGCGAAGGTAAAGTTATCGAAATTTGGAAGCCAAAATATCAATTACCCAATACACCTACAGCCTGTGCTGTACCTAAACCTAGACAAGATAGGTTTTAATTTAAAAAATTAAGCCAACGCAAAGGTAACGAATAGTTGAGAAATGAGTATAATAAATTGTCAAAAATTTCATTACCCTAGTAAAATACCTAATATAAAACAATAGGATGACTTATGTTAAACGTCAATATTAGCAATACCAAACAAATCACTATACCAAACGCTATTTTACAATCGGCTCATATTTTACCGACTGATAACCTCGAAATTCGCTATCAAGAAGGCGTGATTATGCTTGTTCGTCAATCCACACAAGCCACCAAAAAATCATTATTAGATTTTGCAGGGGCGACCAAAGGATTATATGGTAACACCACCGAAGAACGCCAAGCCTATTTAAAAAATGAACGTGACTCTTGGGACTAACCATGAATATACAGGGAAAGCGTCTATATTTTGACACCAATCCGCTCATTTATTTTTTGGAACGAGATGAAAATTTTTATAATCGTGTTGAGCCATATTTTGAGCAACTTGCGAGCAATCAAATCATTGGTGTAGCCAGTCATTTAGTGATTGCAGAATTATTGGTCAAGCCTGTACGCACCAAAGATAGCTTGCTAGAAAATACCATTAAAGAATTTATGTTAAACAATAATTACTTTGAAATTGTTGGACATACTCAAAAATCTTTTTCTTTAGCGACAAAAATTCGTGCTGAGAAAAACCTAAAAATGGTAGATGCTTTACACGTTGCCACTGCTATTGTGAATCGCTGTGATTGTTTTTTGACCTATGATGAACAAATTTTCAATCGTATTAATGAAATAGCCGTTATTCAAATTTAATCAACATAGATTCAGCGAATTTAAAGGTTAAACATGACCGAAAAAACCCCTAACGACTTAAGCACTGTTGACAATGACAGCCTTAAAACAGACACGCATAACAATGACACGCTAACCGAAAACCTTAATGGTGACACTAGCCATGAAACTGCTACACCTGCCGAATCGTCAAACTCAGAAATGCCAAAAACAAAAAATAAAAAAACCAAAGACGATGGCAAATCCGCTGATTTTCGTGTCAGCCAAGCTTTATACAAAACCATCTTGACCAATCTTAATGTTATTGTCGTGCTATTTATCGTAGGGCTAATCGGCTGGCTCGTGTGGTATCTATCGCCCTTGACCCAAAACAACACCACCTACAACGCCACCGCCCACGAAACCGCAGTCGCCATCGTGGTCAATAGCCTTGCCAATCAAGCCAATGCCAATACTAACCAAAATCCAACCGCCCAAACGACCACCGCTCTTGCCCCCAGTTGTGACTATGCCAAAGCAGGCAATCAACAACCATTTAACGACAATATCAACCGCATTAACCAAAGTCTAGCCGATTTATACCAACAAAAACGCCTTGCGAACCGCTACCAACTGCAAACCGATAGCCTTTGGCAACAAGCCTGTGAGCAGAATGTCAGCGATGAGGCGT
The DNA here is from genome assembly GCF_048551375.1 of Moraxella sp. TY6. Lineage (NCBI taxonomy): Bacteria > Pseudomonadati > Pseudomonadota > Gammaproteobacteria > Moraxellales > Moraxellaceae > Moraxella > Moraxella sp. TY6. Next base: position 273,167 of record NZ_JBLYZJ010000002.1, read on the forward strand.
TGCGATTTGCGTTAAAGACCTTGGCAAGCCCTGACCGCCTGTTGCAATTACAATGGCTTGAGCAAATGCCCAACCGTAGAAATATGGATACAACCAACGTGGCACGCCTGCCTGCCAACTGGCTTACCCAAACAAATCCTTGGTACGGCTTAGCAGGGTGCGTGTATGTTCCCACGCCCAAGACAGCGGATAATCCGACTGGTTTTTTGTACGTTGACCCACGCAAAGCCACCGATGAAGACGGTGTGGACGATTCGATGAATTTGCTATGTAATCACCCCAAATTGATTCCAAGCACCGTCAAAGCCCAATTACCCAACGCCACCGATTTGACCCAAGGCACAGCGATGGCTGATAGCAATGTGGTGAATCAAGCCCGTGAGGCGTTGCAAAATTTACAACAAAAACCCACCCTTGACCCCAACCATCAGATTCATTCCACCGCCAATAGCAACACGGCTTTGCCTACCAACCTTGCGACCATGTATAGCGGTCTTGGCAATATCCATTCGAGCCAGTTTGACCGCCAGTTGCTTGACGCTTACCAAAGCTATCAGCAACGTGAGGACAAGCGGAGTTGGTGGCAAAAACTCACCGCACCGCCGATGAACACCATCGACATTGACGGCTCGGATGTCAAAATCGGCTATAACATGGCGTTGACCCTTGACCCAACGGTGCAGAACCAAGCCCAACAAGTTGCCGATTGCGTGACCAACAGCCCCAACGCCACTACCGATTGTAGTACCTTGATATCGCCCAATTTGCAAACGGTCGCCAACCAAATGCACGAGAATGCTTTGGTGCGAAGTATCGGCATTGCGGTGATTGATGTCAAAACCCAAGGCGTGCTTGCCCTTGCCAGCTCCGACTCTAACTGCTATCGTGTCGATAATGGTGACACCATGCTCAACCCCAAAGGCTGTCCGACCCTGTGGCAAAAGGATTGGAGCAAACAAAACTTGATGAACCATGCCTTATATCAAGCGGTTTACCCAGGTTCAACCGTCAAAACCGTGCAAGCGTTGGGACTGGTGCGAGCCAATCCACGCTTTAAAAACATGGGTAATGCCGAAGCCCAATACCTAAAGCAAGTCATGGCAAGCTCATCGACCGAAAAAGTCGCCAATTTCTTATTTTGTCAAAGTACCACCAGTGCCATGACCCTACAGCGAGATGGACAGGGCGTGTGTCGTGGTATTCCTGAGTTTAAAAAAGCCAGTAATGACATGGGTTGGAGCGTAAATTGTGATGCAACGGCAAACACAAATAATCCAAATTGTGGCTTTAAAGATTTATTATTTGGCAAACCTTACAATAGCGAACCGATGATTCAAAGCCGTTATTTCTCTGGCGTGTTATTGACCGATGGTAAACAGGATTTGACCAATAAACAGCTTAACTTTACCGCCAATCAAGTCGCAAGCTGTGTGCAAGGCAATGGCGGTCGTATGAATGGGGCGTGTCGCAGTGGTGGTGATGATATCAATGCCGTGATGAACCAAGTGTTTGGGGCAGGAAATGCTCGCAGTACTGTGTTGGGCAATGCCAATTCATTTGCCAATCTACTCATTGCCGATAATGGCGACAAAAACCGCCGAGGTGTGCATTTGGTGCAAGACTTATGGGGCGTAAACCAAATCCCCTTACGCCCAAAAGCATGGCGAGGCGATGTTGACGGAACACAAGCGGTACAACAAGGCGACCAACTCGGCTCAATGCCTCTCAATATCAGCCAATCGGACGCACGAGCGACCCTCAATCTACTATCAGGCACGCTATTGGCTGGTACAGGCTTGGGTGGTGGCAATGGTACGGCTTATTCAGCGTGTACCCAAGCGATTGGCAACTGTGCATGGACAAATGGCGTGGTGGTCGGCAAGACAGGTACACCCGGATTTAACTATCCGACCCGTCAAAATGGCAGAATCGTCTATACCCCCAACGTGACCATGAGTATGATTGCCAGTCAGTGCAACAATGCAGACATTCGGGCGGGCAAGGCGAAACCGTCCGTGACTTGCTACAGCCGTCCGTATAAGTGGTTTGTGTATGGCATTAAGGGCAAAGATGGGCAATGGGATAAAGCGGTGGCGGTGTTGGTTGAGCGTAACTTTACAAAGGCAGGCTTGGTCGATGACCCACGAGATGGTATCAATCGTGCTGTGCAAGCAGGCATGATTTTGGCAAAACAAATGTATCAATGATAAATCATTGAATGTCTATAGCATGGATTAGCGATAGCCCAAAAGTAACTTGGAAGATATTTGTTAAAAAGAGAGATTAAAAATGGTTAAACCAATATTTCAAAAATCCATGATAGGACTCATCTGTTTTCCTTTAGTTTGTTTAGCAAATCCAACCGTTCCAAAACAATTTCAAGGATTATGGGTTTATAAAGAAAACGGAGCTACTTGTAAAAATTTTGGTGAAAAGTTTATTATAGATGCCAAAGGTACTCACCAATTAGAACAATCATGTTCACCCAAAAAAATTCATAAACAATCTAAAACAAACTTAACAGCAGATTGGGCGTGTATGGAAGAAGGTGAAGAGTATATACAATCTTATACAATGACAATTAATAAAAAGCATGAATTATTGAGAAGTGGCGGTGCTTTACCATTACGATACTGTGGCTTACCACCCAATAAACCTTACGATTTCTAATTGCATTTTTTTTGTATTAATCACCCAAATCATTTTAAATTTTAACTATTGGAAAATCAAAGTGTCATATATCACCACCAACCACCGCTTTTTGATTGACGACAAACACCCCACCGATGTGTTTGATGAAATGGAAAACTTCTTTAGCCTATACACCGTTGCCATTGACGATTTGCAACAAGTCAGCATACAACTATCTGTACCGCCTAGCTTTGACTTAACTGGCAAAAAATTGGGTGAAGGCTACAAACAATTTACCAAAGCCCTCAAATACACCCTGCCAGATATCCACATCTTGCCTGTCAAAGTGCGTGAAAAAACCACCGATAGCGAGAATGACACGGACGAAGACGACACACCACAAGATGATGACAACAGCCTAATTTTGTTAATTCAACGCCTTGATGGGGCAGTGGTCGAAGAAAATGAAGACGAAAAGCCCAGTTTTTACCAAAGCGTATTGGGTAAAATCATGCCACGCTTTGGCGGTGAAAAAACCCAACAAGGGCTATACCCACAACGTCAGCAAATCGAATTGCCTACGCCTATCACACCTCAACCGCCAGTTCAAAGACCTACACAAGCACCTATTCAACAGCCACGCCCACCCATTGCTCAAGCAGTCCTTCAGCCACCTATTCAGCCGATACCCAATCCACAACCAACACAGCCGTATCAGCAACCACAAGGGCAAGCAGTACCTCGTCCACAAATCAGCCCTGTGCCAAATCCTGTACCTGTAACACCCATACCGACCGCTACACCGTCACCAGTACCGACACAAAGCCCAACCCAACTGGGCTTACAACGCTTACCAAATATTGCCAAGTCCGCCAAACCGTATCAACAATTATTGACCCAAGCCATTGTCAAAGAGGCGGAAAAACAAGCCGTCATGTTAAAAGGTCAGCCCATCAACCAAATTACACTAAAATCCAGCGATAGCCTCACCACCGCCATGATTGAGCAACTATTTTTTAGCTTTAACCATAGCAAAGACAAAACCCAAACCGCCCACGATGCCCTTGACCTCGTATCTTACGGACATGAAGTGCTAAAATCACCTCTGGCAAACATTGGCGTGACGTTAAGTGATGAGGCGACTTTTGGGCTAAAAACCAACTATCCAGCCACACCTGCCGACACCGTACGGCTACAACGTGGTGAAGTATTTGCTAATGAAATTAAATTGGCAGTCAAACTCAAAACGGACATTCAAACTTCGAGTAACAGTAATGCTGTACAAACGCCAACGGCTCAACAATCCTCCCAATATTCTTCCCAATCGCAATTCAATTTACCACCCCGTGCCAATCGAAACGCACAGGGCATTGCGTTACTGATAAAAGTGCAAGACAGCTTGGGCGAACGCCAGCAAAAAGTTAGCCAATTTCCCATCGTTTTTGCCCCCTCACAAGTTGCCAGTCAGCCCAATGTCATTCGAGTTTTTAGTCAATTAACGGCTAATCAGTTGAGTAGTAACACTGACTATTTTCAAATTATCGAATTGGACGGACAAGTGATGTTGGGTGAGCTTGCACAAGGGATTACCGTGCAACGACAAGGGCAAGTGATAACGCCAATGACGGTACTCATGCCTAATAATGTGTTAAGCATTAATGGCGGTGCATTGACAGTGCAGTTATTGATGACCCAAAAATGATGGGTAGCGTGTGGTTAGGCAAAGCCGTTACCCACGATTATTGAAATTGAATGTAGGTAAAATTGTCACCAACCCACGCTTCGAGCATAAAATGTGTTACCTATCATAGTAAGTTTTATCCAGCCGTAAGGTGCGTCATACGCACCTTACCTTAAATTTATTGGTTATAATTTGCATACTTGTCTGAAAAAATATATACTTTTTATATGTATTAAATTGCTTTCCATACCTAATTTTTAACAAAATCTATCGTGGGTAACGTTTTACTAACCCACGCTACTTTGTGGTTTGGAAAGATACCTATTAAAAAGAGGTTCGCCATGACTACCGCTACTGCAAAATTATTTTGGACAGGCAATTCACAAGCCATTCGATTGCCAAAAGCTTTTCGCTTTGAGGGCAATGCCGTCAATATCAAAAAACAAGGCAATAAAGTCATCATTGAGCCAATAGTCGATGATTGGGCTTGGCTTGACGAATTACGCAAAATCGGTGAGCCTGACCCAAGTCTTGAAGAGGCTGTTAAAGAATTACGAAGCGTGCCACCGCAAGAACGTGACTGGCGTGGGGTATTTGAATGAGCTATTTACTAGATACCAATGCAGTAATTGCAATTTTAAATGATAATTTAGATTTCTTGCAAAAAGTCCAACGACATCATCCAAAAGATTTGAAAATTTCAAGCATAGTGATGTTTGAGTTGTACTTTGGGGCGTATAAAAGTCAGCGAATGCAACAAAACCTCAAGAAACTGCAATTTTTGCCGTTTGAGATTTTGAATTTCACCGCAGAAGATGGATTGCTGGCAGGGCGGTTTCGTCAAGAATTAAAATTAAAAGGTACGCCAATCGGTGCGTATGATGTGTTAATTGCAGGACAGGCGGTAAATCACAATTTGACGTTAATTACTGACAATGTGGACGAATTTTCCAGAATTGCCGAATTAACCATCGAAAACTGGTTGCGATAAATTTCCCTTAACGCACCTATTTAAAACGTAGGTTGGGTTGAGTTTGCGAAACCCAACATTTTCAATGTTTAGTGTTGGGTGTCATTCTTCCACCCAACCTACCAATGACTCGTTTTTTAAGCCGTATAAAATTTAACAAGAGTTTCAATGCAACCATCACCAGTCACCCCAATAGGTATCAAGCCCAGTCGTCTAGTATTACCAAATGATAAACAGTTTATTGGTCGCTCATTACTGGATTTTTTGGTACAGCATTTCTCCCATATTCCACCGCACACATGGCAAGCTAGGTTTGAAGAAGGGCTTATCACTAACGAGGCAGGCGAGAGCCTAGCCCTCGACACGCCATATCAAGTAGGGCAGACGGTGCTATATTATCGTCATGTTGATAATGAACCCATCATTCCCTTTGAGCCAACGATTTTGCACCTTGATGAGCATTTATTGGTAGTCGATAAACCGCACTTTTTGCCTGTAACACCGACAGGGCAATACGTCAGCCAAACGGTACTTGCTAAATTGCGGATTCATGCTGATTTACAGCATTTGATGGTGAATGATATTTCCCCCATTCATCGCCTAGACAAGGACACGGCTGGCGTGATGTTACTGTCGGTCAATCCTGCGACACGCACGCATTACCAGTCATTGTTTGAAAAAAAGGTCGTGAAAAAGACCTATCACGCCATTGCACCCACTCGTACGGATTTGGCATATCCCTATAAAATTGCGTCAAAACTGGGGCGAGGTGAGCCGTTTTTTCTTACCCAAACACTTGAGGGTGAGCCGAATAGCTTTACTACCATCGAGCTTTTGCAACCTTTAACACAATATGGGGGAGAATTTAGCCTATATCGTTTAACCCCTTTAACAGGTAAAAAACACCAGTTAAGGGTACACATGGCAAGCCTTGGTATGCCACTGTTGAATGATAATTTTTATCCTGTGGTAAAAAATCAAGGTATTACTAATTTTGCCAATCCGTTAAAATTATTGGCACAATCCATTGAATTTATTGACCCAATTACAGGAAAAAATCGCTTATTTCATAGTGGGTTATCGTTGTTTTAACCCAATACGCTTGGCAATTCGCTCTGGAAATTGTCGGTGTTCAAATAGATTTTTCACGTCACTGACTGCCAAATACCGCTCGGATTCGCCTTTGGCATTGCGACCTTGTTTGCCTAAGACTTTAAGCAATACTGGAAATTCACCATCCATTATCATACGGTCAAATAGGCGTTTTTGGTCTTTGGCTCGTTCGGCATTGGCATCGAGCATGGCTTTGATTTCAGCTTCGTTTAGCCCAATTTCCGTATTTTGATTATCACTCTCATCATGCTTAGGCGAGCCAAAACTGGCAAAACGTGCCAACTCCGCCTCATCATATTCACCTGTTTGACTCAAAATCCGTGAGTTAACGCCATGCTTGTCAAATGGACTACCACGCAAATCATCAAGTTTAACGCCTTGTCTAGTATTGTGCCAAATTTGGCTTGGGCTTAATCCATTGGCGGTACTGGCAATCAATTTAATCGCTGAGGTGGGTAATTTTTTTCTTTCTCCATGTTCGTCTAAGTCTTGTCCATTTTGAATATGGTGAATGGCATCGGAAATTTGTTGTGGGGTGGCGTTATCGTTTGGTAGTAAACCTTGAGCGACCAATCCACGCAAAAATGGACAAGGATTATTGGGTGAAACAGCGATTGGGGCGGATGAGGTGCTAGCTTCATTTTTTACAATCGCTTGTTTGTCAGTCATTGGCTGAAGCTTCGGAACACTGGGGGTGGCTTGAGTGGATGGAACAATGATTTGGGTTGGTGGGGTTTGTGATATTGGCATAGGTGGCTCTACAATGAAAGTTTGGCTTTAGCTATCATAGAGTGTTTAAGGAATGTTGGCAACTTGGAATATTTTATCAAAGTTTGTTATCATGGCTTCATAATATTTGCTAAATATCAGAAACCTATAGGAAATTATCATGTCAACCACGACCGAAAACCGATTTGCCGAAGCCATCAACGAACTACAAGCACGCTTTGGCAGTCAGTTATCTACCAACCTTACCGTGCGTCAGCAACACGCCCACACCATGAGTTGGCTACCCAATGAACCTGCCGATGCCGTGCTTACCGCCCATAACAAACATGACGTTGCCGATGCGGTCAAAATCTGTAACGCCCACAAAATGCCCGTCATTGCCTTTGGGATTGGCTCATCACTAGAGGGGCAACTCAACGCCCCACACGGCGGATTGTCGATTGATATGTCAGCGATGGACGAAGTGCTACAGGTCAATGAAGAAGACTTGACCGCCACCGTGCAGGCAGGCGTGACCAGAGAGCTGTTAAACCAATATCTACGCAATACAGGGCTATTTTTTCCCATCGACCCTGGGGCGAATGCCACGCTTGGCGGTATGGTTGCCACTCGTGCCTCAGGGACGAATGCGGTACGTTACGGCACGATGAAAGACGTGGTGCTATCGCTCGAAGTCGTCATGCCAAATGGTGAAATTATCCAAACCGCCAGCCGTGCCAAAAAATCATCCGCAGGTTATGATTTGACACGCCTTATCATTGGTTCGGAAGGAACGCTAGGTATTGTCACTGAGATTACAGTGAAATTATTTGGCATTCCAGAATGCGTGGGCAGTGGGATTTGTCATTTCCCTAGCATTGAGCAAGCTTGCCAAGCGGTGATGACCACCATCCAATATGGCTTGCCGATTGCTCGGATTGAGCTACTCGATGCGGTGCAAATCAAGGCTTGTAATGCCTATTCTAAATTGGACTTAAAAGAAGCCCCAACCTTGTTTGTGGAATTTCATGGTTCGGACAATCATGTCAATGAGCAAGCGGATATGTTTGCCCATATTATTGCGGATTTTGAAGGTACGGACTTTGCGTGGGATACCGAAGAAGCCAAACGAAAACAGCTGTGGACAGCCCGACACAATGCCTATCATGCCAGCCGTGCGTTACGTCCTGAGCTAGGTAGTCTATCAACGGATGCCTGTGTGCCGATTTCTCGCCTTGCCGAATGTGTGAGCGAAACCATTGCTGATATCGAGCGTGTGGGTATGCTTGCCCCGATTGTGGGGCATGTCGGTGATGGCAATTTTCATGTGTTATTGTTGATTGATATGAATGATGAGAATGAAGTCAAAAAGGCGGAGGGGATTTTAGGGCGACTTGCCGAGCGTGCGATTGCGATGGATGGTACGTGTACAGGTGAGCATGGTATCGGACAGGGTAAACGTAAATATATGGTGAAAGAGCATGGTGAAGCGATTGCGGTGATGAAAGCCATTAAACAGGCGATTGACCCCAATAATATTATGAATCCTGATAAAATTTGGTTTACTGAATACGCATAAAAAATTACAAAATAACTACAATTTTTTAAAAAATTTTGAATAAGGTCAGTTGCCAAAGTGATAGGGAAGGGATATGATGATGTTAGGCAAATGTTTGCCTTATTGCTTATTATCAATCATTTAAATGGAATTAAACTAGGATAATCATACCATCATGTCCCAAAATACTTTAGCCAATACACCAGCCGTATCCGCCACAGAATCTCATTGTACCAGAGATATTGATAAAGCATTCGATGAAGCAAAAAAAATGCTTGAAATCATCACCACACCTGAAAGTGATATCAAACAGGAACAGCGTGATTGGGTATCAAGCAATGTGGCATCCAACTTTGCCAATCATGTGAATAAAGGTTTTTTGCAGTATCGCAAATCAGTGACCGAAACCGCCGATTTTGCTTTGACAGATTGGTGTGGTGAAGGTTCGATTTTAAAAGATATTCAAGGTCGAGAATATATTGATATGCTGGGTGGTTTCGGCTTATATAGCTACGGTATTCGTAACCCAAAAATCGTCGCCGCTGCCAAAGCTCAGATGGATAGAAGCCCCCAATATAGCCAAGAAATGCTCGACCCATTGAGAGGACAGCTTGCCAATGTTATTGCTCATCTAACCCCTGGTGATTTGCAGTATGGTTTTTTTGCCAATAGTGGTACTGAGGCAGTCGATGGAGCGATGAAACTTGCCAAACTGTATACAGGAAGACGTGGTTTTATTTCCACGACAGGCGGTTTTCATGGTAAATCCTTGGGGGCATTATCGCTACTTGGCAAATCATCTTATCGTGAGCCTTTACTACCACTGCTTGGTGGCATTCGCCACGTGCCTTATGGGGATGCCGATGCGGTAGAGCAACTATTGCGTATTGCTGATTCGGTGGGAAGTATGGACGTGGCAGCCGTGGTTGCTGAACCAGTGCAAGGTGAAGCTGGAGCGGTTGTTCCGCCTGATGATTACTGGCCAAGATTACGAGAAATTTGTACCAAATATGGGGTGTTATTGATTGCCGATGAGGTACAAACAGGATTCGGACGTACAGGTAAGATTTTTGGGGTTGACCATTGGAATGTTGCACCTGATATTATTTGCTTTGGTAAAGCATTGGGCGGTGGCGTGATTCCTATGTCAGGGTTTTTCTCCAGTGCTAAAATTTGGTCCGTGCTTGAGCCAAATCCATTTATGCACACAACCACCACAGGGGGGAATCCTGTTGCCTGTGCCGCGGCGTTAGCAGCTATTGAGGTGCTATTGGAAGAGGATTTACCCAAACAGGCGACAGAAAAAGGGCAATACATTACCGAAAAAATCAATGTCTTGGTACAAAAATATCCCCATATCCTAAAAGAAGTAAGAGGTAAAGGCTTGCTACTGGCAATGGTGTTCCATGATAGTGATATTGGCTATCAAGTGGTATCTGGCTTATTTAAACGCCACGTTCTGACCTCTGGTACGTTAAATAATGCGTCCGTGGTGCGGATTGAGCCAGCATTAAATATTTCCTACGAACTTATTGATGAGGTTTTGGTCAGACTTGAAGCGACTTTGCAAGCGGTATCTGAACAGATGCCATCAAGCTAATTTAAATTTTGGAACTGGTAAAATAACAACCGCATGGAGGCTGTATGACAACGACAACCGATTACACAAACTTAGGATTATGGATTAACGGTCAGTGGCAACACACTGAACAAACCATTGATATTGAAAACCCTGCTACCGCAACCATAATTGCCAAAGTTGCAATAGCAGGACAAAATGAAGTCAATCAAGCAGTTCAAGTTGCCAAGGTCGCTTTTGAAGATGGTCGTTGGTCAAAACTTGCTCCATCTGAGCGTAGCCAAGTGCTTGCCAAACTTGCTGACTTATTAGAAGACAATCTTGAGGTCTTTGCCCGTATTGAGAGTGAGGATACAGGTAAGCCATTTGAATTTATTAGTAAAGGCGGTGATGTACCGTTTGCAGTGGATAACCTACGCTACTTTGCAGCGGCTGCACGTGATACAGGCGGTACAAGGGCAGGCGAGTTTAATCCAGCCTACACATCAATGCTACGGCGTGAACCTGTGGGTGTGACTGTTGGTATTGCTCCTTGGAATTATCCCTTGCTTATGGCAGTTTGGAAAGTTGGTCCTGCCCTTGCCGCAGGTTGTACCTCAATTATCAAACCATCTGAGATGACACCTCGCACAGCTTTGATGCTTGCTGAATTAGCCAAACAAGCAGGCTTGCCTGATGGTGTACTCAATGTCATCACAGGTACAGGTGAAACTGGCAAGTTATTGGTAGCTCACCCTGATGTACAAATGGTCAGTTTGACAGGCTCAAGTGAAACTGGCAAAGCTATCATGAAATCGGCTGCTGATACACTCAAGCGCATTCACTTAGAGCTTGGGGGTAAAGCACCCTTGATTGTATTTGATGATGCAGATATTGAGCTAGCCGCTGAGAAAGCTGCCTTCGGTGGCTTTATTAACTCAGGGCATGACTGTACAGCAGCTACAAGGATTTTGGTACAAGCATCCGTGGCAGATAAATTTAAACAAGCATTGCTCCAACAAGCCCAAAACTTTAAAGTTGGTTCACCTTTCTCAGAGGGGGTGATGATGGGTTCGTTGATTTCTAAAACCCAGTTAGAGCGTGTCGCAGGCTTTGTTGAGCGAGCCAAGGCATCAGGTGCATCAGTATTATTTGGCGGTCAAACCTTAGATATTGATAATGGCTATTTCTACAGCCCTACGGTATTGACAGATGTCAAACAATCCGATGAAATCGTGCAAAAAGAAGTATTCGGTCCTGTGATGACGTTACAAACGTTTGACAACGATGACGAAGCTCTACAGCTTGCCAATGATGTGCCTTATGGATTAGCTTCTTCGGTATTTACTCAAGATGTTAAACGTAGTATGCGGTTTGCAGCAAACTTACGATTTGGTACAGTGTGGGTAAATGACCATCTACCATTGACTTCTGAAACGCCACATGGGGGCTTTAAGCAATCAGGCTTTGGTAAGGATTTATCGAGTGAAGCGGTTGGTGATTATTTGGTGACTAAACACGTAATGGTAGCATTATAAATGAATGGCTCATCGTGGATTTGATGGTCAAACAGGTGTGTATAAATATATGCACCTGTGTTATTTATTGCGAAAGAACCCTATGTTTTCCTATCCTAATTTCTGTTACTATAACTTGCTTTTTAATTGTTGACTGGCGAGGCGAATATCCTCATTTGCTAAAATTGCTGATACCACCGCCACGCCATCGACCTCAATTTTCGCTTTTGCCAAATCCGCCTGTAATAAGGGTAGGGTAGTGGCATTAATCCCCCCAATCGCCACAATCGGTAAATCCACTGCTTGACGAATATCTTTTAAGGTTTCGACTGTGGTGGTTGTGGTATCGGTTTTGGTGGTAGTCGCAAACATCGCACCCACACCTAGATAATCCGCACCATCTTGCTGGGCTTTGACCGCTTGTTTTACGGTTTTTGCCGTTACGCCAATGATTTTATCCTCGCCTAAAATCTCACGCACCACGCTACATGGTAAATCACTTTGTCCGATATGCACGCCATCAGCGTTCACCGCTTGGGCGATATCAAGCCTATCGTTAATCAGTAACGGCACGTTGTATTGTTGGCAAATGGCTTTGATGGCAAGGGCTTGATGGTAGAAGTCTTTGCTACCAAGCTGTTTTTCACGCAGTTGCACAAGGGTGACACCGCCCAAAATCGCTTGCTCAACGGCAATTTCCAAAGTTTGATTTTTTAGACAATTACGGTCAGTGACTAAATAAAGCGAATAATCAAGGGTGCGTTTTTGCATTGTGCTTCTGCCAAGTTTAAGAAAGCTAAAGTGGGTTGTATTTAAGATGTAAAATTGGAAACGGTCTGCATTTAAATCAATAACATATCAATATGCAGAATATCATCTTCCAAATACGGCTCACCTTGAGTGACAAACCCAAGTGATTGATAAAACTCAAGTAAATACACTTGAGCGGAAATAAAAATCGGCTGGCGAGGGTAGTTGGCATGACAAAAATCAATCGCTTGTTGCATCAGATTACGCCCAAATTGATGACCACGATAATCTTTTGCCGTTAACACTCGACCAATCGCAGGTTTGCCAGTAGGATGCACCGTTGGTGGAATAATCCGTGCATACACCGCAAGTTCACCATTCACAAAGCCTTGTAAATGATAACATTGTGGGTCGATACCATCTAATTCTTGATAAGGGCAATGTTGCTCAACCACAAAAACCGCTTCACGCAGATGAGCAATGGCGTAAAACTCGGTCAATGCCAATTCAGAAAATTGTTTAAGTGTAAAATCAAGGGTGTTTGGCATTTTTATCAACTTAAATCAATTATATAAATCGTTGGGTGTCATGCTTCCAGCCAACCTATAAAACTTTTCTCATCATTTATCAATCGACAAACTGGCTTGATTTTCAAGCGTATGCCATTTTACCATTTTTTTACCCAACAACGGCAAGGTAAAGGACGGTAGCTGATACGCTCCCAGCAACGGCAAAAACATCGCCCCCATAAATGGCGTGGTAATGGTGTAGGCGAGTAGCACATTGCGACCACCACACGCAAGGGCGGAAATAATCGCATTTTCATAACCAAATCTACGATAGAGCAAATACGCTGAAAAATAAAACACCAATGCCAATAACGTACCTAAACCCAGTAATACCAAGGCTTGCATAGGGTTGTTGTCAAAGGTTTGGCGAAACCCCGACATCAACCCAAGCGGAAACATCATCAGTAAAATAATGTTAAACCGACCGATTTTTGGATAATATTCCTTTAATAAATGCTTCGGTGTATAGCGTCTTGCCAATACTGCCAATATCATTGGGGTGACGATATAAATCAGTAAGCGTTTGATATATAACACAAAATCTAAATGAGCATCTTTGCTACCCAATACCCATAATACCACCAACAGACTGGCAGGCATTATCAGCGTGGCGGTGATGGTTTTTGCCATCGCAAGTAACGCATCAAAACCCACGGCATTGACAATCGCACCTGTGCCAAATAACGGTGCAGTTGCCGACAGTCCTGCAATCGCCAACAATAAATCACCACGCACACCCAGTAGATAAGCAATAAGGGTCAGCACCAAACTCATAATGGCACTTTGGAATACGGCAAAACCCCAAACATAGCCAGTCGCCATGCGTTTGATTAGGCGAACTTGGTCGATACCCAGTAAGGTAAAAAACATGAGGAAAAATAAAATCTGTGGCAAATAGCCTAAAATAAAATGTGATAAATTAGGAAAAATAAAACCAACCACGCCACATAACGGCATAATGATGGTACTGTGACGAGCGATAAATCCAATCATAATTTTTCCCTATAAACCAAAGCCAAGTATTGTAACGCTGAAGTTTTTATTTTGACAATTAAAATATCGTATTATGAAGTCAGTATTTGTACTTGCAAAAATCCGATAGCTTTTATTTCGCATAATGTGCGTGATTATGGTAAAAAACCCTGTGTTATCATTAACTTAACGCAGGGTTTTTTACTTTAGGCTT